>DASRGM010000132.1:0-10315 GCA_035651035.1 Terriglobales bacterium | reverse complement strand
CCGAAGCGTTGCACGATGGGCTGCACATCCTCGCGATGCAGCAGTTCGTCGACAGACGGCAGCAAGCGGAAGAGCGCAATGTTTGAGGCTGCGGTCACGAGATTCAGTTCAACCGTGTGGTTAGGATATCAATGGGAGGCGGGTTTGGGCGAAAGCGACGCTTTGGGTCGGCGGCTGAATAGTTTGCACAAAAAAACCAAACAGCTTAAGGGACACGCTTGCGCTTGGCGACGGAAGAGTGTCGCCGGCTAAGAGCCGGCTCTGCATTCATAACAACGCCTACCCACGACTCACGTCGTGGGCTACGATTGTGCCGCCCTTCGGGCTACGGCGCTTCGGGCCACGGCGCTTTGGGCTACGGTCCTTGGGGCTACCCATTCTTCCAGCTTGGAAATGGGGTTCTCACGCACGCACTGAAGGCCAGCTTTACCCGAACGCCTCGTCCCACCTGATTTTTCAGCAAACTCCTCAGCCATCTTGCTTATCCCACCTCGACTAAGCCATAGCGGCGGTTCCAATGCGTGCGCAGGTGCTGGACGGCGCGAGCGATCTCCTCTTGGGTGAGATGGGGGTTCGGGCCTGCCATCACATAACGCGCCTCCTTGCGTGCGGCTTCCAGCAGGTCGCGGTCACGCACGAGGTTCGCGACGCGCAGGTTGGGCATGCCCGCCTGGCGCGTGCCGAAGAACTCGCCGGGCCCGCGCTGCTCGAGGTCGAGTTCGGCAATCTCGAATCCGTTTTGCGTGCGCACCATTGCATCCAGACGCTGCTGCGCCTCGATGGAGACTTTGCCGCCGGTCATCAAGATGCAATACGACTTGGCGGCGCCGCGCCCAATGCGTCCGCGTAACTGGTGAAGCTGCGATAAGCCGAAGCGCTCCGCATGCTCGACGACCATGACATTGGCGTTCGGCACGTCCACGCCTACTTCAATGACGGTCGTCGAAACCAGTACCTCAATTTCGCCGCGCTTGAACGCCGCCATGGTTGCATCTTTTTCGTCGGCGCTCATGCGGCCGTGCAGCAGGCCGACGTGCAGGCTGGGGAATTCACGGGTGCGCAGCCGGTCGTGCATTTTGATGGCAGCCTTCAGTTCGCCTTCCAGCGCACCTTCTTCGATTACGGGATAGACGATGTAGGCCTGGTGCCCGGCGGCGACCTGTTTGCGCACGAATTGCCAGACTTCGTCGGCGCGCTCATCGCCAACTTTGCGCGTTGTGATGGGCGTGCGGCCCGGCGGCAGCTCGTCGAGAATGCTGGTATCGAGGTCGCCGTAAATGGTCAGCGCCAGCGTGCGCGGAATCGGCGTCGCCGTCATCACCAGGACGTCGGGTTCAGCTTCCTCGGCTTTCTTCATCAGCCGCAGGCGCTGTATCACGCCGAAGCGGTGCTGCTCGTCGACGATAACCAAGCCGAGCTGGTCGAACTCGACCGTCTCCTGAATGAGGGCGTGCGTGCCGATGACGAGCTGCGCGTTGCCTTGCGCGATGTGGTGGCGCAGCTTCTTCTTACGGCTTGCTTCCTGCGATCCGGTGAGCAGCACGATGCGGTAGCCGGCGGCTTCCAGGATGTGCCGCGCCGAGAGATAGTGCTGTGTCGCCAGGATCTCAGTGGGCGCCATCAGCGCGGCCTGGTAGCCATTTTCAATGGCGATGACCGCGGCTTCGAGCGCGACGATAGTCTTGCCTGAACCGACATCGCCCTGCAGCAAGCGCCGCATGGGCACGGGCTGCGCCATGTCTTCGGCGATTTCCTTGAGCACGCGTTTTTGCGCCGCTGTGGGATGGAACGGCAGGATGCGCTTGACGGCGGCGCGCACGCGCTCATTGAGGGGAAAGGCGATGCCGGTCTGCGCGCGCACGTTGCGGCGCTTTAACTCAAGGCCGAGTTCGAGGAAGAAGAGCTCCTCGAAGATGAGCCGAATGTGGGCGGCTGTGCGCGCCTCCTGCAGGCGCGTCAGGCTCTCGCCGACTTCAGGCCAGTGCCCCTGCCAGAAAGCGCGACGGCGGTCAATGAGTTGCATGCGGCCGCGGACGACGGCGGGAATCGCCTCAGGAACGTCCTGATCGAGGTTCTCCAACATGCCGTGGATCACGCGACGGAACCAGCGCGCAGTAAGACGGCCGTTGCCGGCGGCCTCGTAGATCGGCACGATGCGTCCGACCTCGAGCGATTGCCATTTCTGCTCTTCGCCGTCGCCGTGGCTTGCGGTGGGATCGTGCAGAATTTCGTATTGCGGCTGAAGAATCTGGAAGCGATGTCCGCCGCGGTCGCCGGCCTCGACTTTGCCGTAGAGGGCGAGCAGCATGCCCGCGCGAAACTTGTCTTGCAGGTAGGTGGCGTGGAACCAGATGCAGCTTAGGGTGTCGCGGCCCTGCCCGACGGTCATCTGGAAAATGGGCATGCGGCGGGTGCGAAAGAGGCCGAAGGTGCGAACCTCGGCGATCACGCTGGCCATCTCGCCCACGCGCAGCTCTCCGATGCCTCGCGGGTTCAGCCGGTCTTCATAGCGGAAGGGCAGGTAATAGAGCAGGTCCTCGACGGTGCTGATGCCCTTGTCCAGCAGAATCTCGGCAAAATGCGGGCCGATGCCCTTCACATACTGCACGCTGGTGGATAGGTCGAGCACTGAATCGATGGTAAATCAGGGGTCAGTGGTCAGTGGCCAGTTGGCAGTTGTCAGTGCACCAATTGCCAGTCCGTCAATGGCGAGTCCGTCAATTGCGAGTAGTCAATCGCATCATTCGCAAACAATCTTACTGACCACTGGCCACTGACCACTGGCCACTGACACTGGCCACTGATCACTGATCACTGACCCGTGACCCCTGTCTACCGCTACTCAATCGGCTCGACGGCGATGCTGGCCTCGGCGGCAGCTTTGCGGTCGGGACGCTGCACGAGCACGGTTGCGGCCAGGACAATTGCGATGCCGAGCACCTGAATGGGCGAGACCCATTCTCCAAGGATGATGGCCGTCAGCAGGATCGCCCACACCGGCTCCAGGCACGCGGTCACGATAGCGCGCGTTGGATCGAGATATTGCAGGCCGGTGAAGTAAAGAGAAAAGGGAATCAGCATGGAGGCGATGGAAAATATCAGCATGAACAGCCACTGTCCGCCGCTGTAATGCTGCGCGACGATCTTCCATGGCGGGTTGACGATGATCCAGAACAGGGCCGCGCCCAGCAGCGCATAGACGAGGACCGTCCAGCGTTGATAGAGCTGCACCAGGTGCTGCGCGTAGACGTTGTAAAAGGCAAAGGTAACGGCCGCGCCCTCGGCCGCGAGGACGCCAAGCTTGTCAAAGCGCACGCCGGAGATCGCCAGCCAGGGAAAGCTGCCGTGCGCGGCAATCTCGCCCACGGCGAAGGCGCACCCGACCACGGCCAGCAACACCCCGGCGATGCGCTGCAGCGTTGGCCGCTGCCGGCCGCGCGCCAGCATGTAGAGCAACACCCAAACCGGCGCGACGTACTGCAGCACGATGGCGGTGGCTACCGTCGTCTTCTCAATGGCGAAGTAATAGAAGTAGTTTGAGCCCGCGAGGCCGAGGACCCCCAGCAGAAAGAACTGCGCGAGGTGGCCTTTGCGAACGCTGAGCGCAGAGCGATTGCTGACCAGCAGAAGGGGCGCGAGGATGAGCAGGGCAATCGTGCTGCGGCTCTGGGCAAGGACCAGCGGATCGATGGGGCGCAGCAGGTGCGCACCGCCGGAAAACCTGCCGGTGAACATGGCACGTCCCATGGTGGCGGACAGGCCCCAGCAGAAAGTTGCCGCGGCGATAAAGAAGTAGCCACGCGCGGGATGAGCGTCAGGACGCAAGGAGTTCGTCAATGCGTTCAGGATCGAAGCCGACCAGGACCTGTTCGCCGATCACCAGAGTGGGAGTGGAGCGGCTCCGGTATTTTTCCTGTAGCTCCTGCACGGCGCTCTGATCGCGCAGGATGTTGCGCTCCTCGAACGTGGCGCCACGATCTTTGAGGAAAAGCTTGACACACTCGCAGGGCAGCGAGTCCGGCTGAGTGAAGACAATAATCTTGCGTGGGAGCGACGGCATTGGAGCAGGGGTCAGTGGCTAGTGGCCAGTGATTAGTTTAGCAGCGAAACTGGCTGCGTTTCTTCAGTGAGCGGTATGGAATTGAAGCTGTTGCCGTGCAGAATCTCTGCTGGCGGCTGGCCACCAGCGACTGCCTCAATCCGCCAAGGCGCCTTGACTGTGCGAAGAGCGGAGCACGCGGTCTACGGTGTAGGGCGCGCGCTTCGTGGGTTCGTGGAAGTGCCGGACCTGCAGCTCTCCCAGCAATCCTAATGCGATCAATTGCACGCCGGCCACGATCAGCACCGCGGCAAATACCAGCAGCGGGCCGTGCTCGTCCATCACATTCTTGTTGTTGACGAACTTCTCCACGCACATCCACAGCGCTATCAGCATGCCGGTCACCGAACTCAGCGCGCCAAAGCTGCCGAAGAAGTGCAGCGGCCGCGACATGTACTTCAGCAGAAACCGGATGGTGATCAGGTCGAAGAAGACGCGGAAGGTGCGCGAGATGCCGTAATGCGATTCACCGCGCTCGCGATTGACGTTGCGAATAGGGATCTCGCAGATGCTGGCGCCGTAAGCGGAAGCCAGCGCGGGGATGAAGCGGTGCAGCTCGCCGTACAGCGGCACTTCCTGCAATACCTGCCGGCGATAGGCCTTGAAGGTCGTGCCGAAGTCGTGCAACTCAACGCCGCTCAGCTTGGCCATCAGCCAGTTTGCCACGCGCGACGGCACGCGACGCATGACGAAATTATCGATGCGCTGCTTGCGCCAGCCGCTGACGATGTCGTAGCCCTCGCGCAGCTTGTAAAGGAACAGCGGGATGTCGCGCGGATCGTGCTGCAGATCGCCGTCCATGGCGATGACGTACTCGCCTTCGGCATGGTCGAAGCCGGCCGCGAGCGCCGAGGTTTGCCCGAAGTTGCGGCGCAACTTTACAACCACCACGCGCCGGTCGACGCTGGCAATCTGCTGCAGCAGCCAGAAGGTATTGTCACGGCTACCGTCGTCCACGAAAACGAGCTCGAACGGCTCGCCGGCCGCTTCCATCACGGCCTTTACCCGGTCGTAGAGCTCGGTGACGTTCTCCTCTTCGTTATGGAAGGGGACGACGATGGAGTACTTGGGCACAGGCTTTTTATTATAACGCTGGAATCCGCGTCAGAGACCCGGTTTGGGGACGTTATTGAGTCAAATTCGCGAGAGTCGGACAGGGTAAAGCTGATGTCCCGGCAGTCTGCTTGCCATCAGAGTTTCGCAACTCTGTCGAGCGTGAGTCTGATGCCTGCGGCAAAGGTTTCGGGCTCGGTTATCAGGCTGACGATCAGATGGCCGTTGCCAGCAAAGTCATAAAAATGTCCCGGCTGGACCAGCACTCCCGACTTCTGCAGCAGCGCAATCGCCAGCTCTTCGTCGGAGACGATTGCCGGAACGCGCAGGACGGCGTACCACCCGCCGTCGAGTTCCAGGCGACTACATGCCGGCCAAGCTGCCAGCTGAGCATCGAGTTCGGCAAGGTTCTGCCGAACGCGCTCAACCAGCTGCGCCTGAATGCTGTGCCGCTCCTCCAGCATCGCCGGAACTGCGAGCTGCACAGGGGCGTTCATTGACAGGTAGGTGTCCGCGATGACCTCGAGCCGCGAGAGCGCCTCCTGCTGGAGCGCGGGCGGGCCGCTGACCGCGATCCATGCGACTTTCATCTGCGGCAGGGCGGAAATTTTTGACAGGCCACTCAACGTGAAGGTCAGCGCCACCTGATTATTCGCGAAGCTCGGCGCCCTCTGCCCGGAGACTGAATAGTCGAGAAAGACCTCGTCGGCGATGATGGCCATGTCGTTCTCGCCGCAAATGCCGTTCAGTTGCTCTTGTTCGTGCGGCTTCACGTACGACCCGGTCGGGTTGTTGGGGTGCACCACCAGGACCGCCCGGCAATGGGTGCGGTCCGCCTTGGCCCGCTGCATTGCCGCCTGTACCGACGGTAAGTCGACCTGCCAGCCGTGGTCGTAAACAAGCTCATAAGGGAAGAGCTTCACGTCCTGGATGCCGGCGAGAAAATCGAACAGCGGATAGGAGGGAGTGGGGACGAGCAGCGCGTCGCCGGGGTCGCACAGCAGCCGGAAGACGAAGGAGTAGCCCTCGCTGGTGCTGGTGGTGAGGATGAGATCGTCAGGCGAGAGGGCGACGCCGCGCTCGACATAATAGCGGGCGACTGCCTGGCGCGCGCAGAGCAGTCCCTTGGAATGCGGCTCGTAGAGCAATGCCTCGCGATTGGACAGCGCCTGCAGCAGCGCGTCTTCCCCGTAGCGGAGGCCGATCACAGTTGGATTGGAAGCGGTGAGGTCGAGCAGTTCCTTGCGCGCCTGGCGATGCGCCTCAAGTGCTTGCGTGTAGCGGTTTGTGGTGAGGTCCCAATCCGTGCGGCGGGCAAAGATGCTGCGCATGAGAGTAGCGATTATATGCGGCGCGCGCTCTGCGACGGATTATTGGGCACTGGCTTAAGTTGAAATTTGATCGCCTACGCCGCCGGGTGGAGCATGCCTTCGAGGCGTGCACATCGCAGCCCTGAATAGGCACTCGCTTTAGCGCCTGAGGTAAATCTAATCCTAACCTCAGTGGCTAAAGCCGGAAGCTTTGAAAGTGGAGTCTAAATGCACGCCTCAAGGCGTGCGCCACCTGTTGAATACGATGATAAGTTTAGTCACTATCGGGTTAGGGCGTGATCTCGAAGACGACTCCTTCGTTAGAGCTTCCTCCCATCAGCGTCGTCCCGTACAAGTTGCCGCTCGAATCGATAACCAGGCTGCCATAGGGAGTGTTGCCGTCGCTGCCGTTGAAACGGTGTAGCACCGTCATCGTCCAGCCGTTGCCGGAATGAGTGAGCTTGAAGATCGCGCCATAATCACTGTCGCCGCCCTCGGTAGCGCCATACAAGTTGCCGGCTGAATCGGCCACCAGCCTGCCGAAGGGGCCCGAGCCGGGCGGCAATGCGCTAATCGTACTGAAGCTCCATCCGCCGCCCGAAGTCGTCAACTGGAAGGCCAGGCCCGATTGGTTTGGTCCGGTTTCGGTGGCGCCATAGAGGTTGCCACTGACGAAGATGAGGCCGGCAGCCGGTGAGCCGCCATCGCTCCCACCCCGGAAATCGTAGAGCGTGTGTTCCGTCCATTCGGAACCCGAGGGGCTGAGCTCCCACACGGCTCCCTGGGAGTTAGAAGCTGCAGAAGACGTGCCATACATATTTCCGGTGCTATCGAAGACCACGCCGCCGTAGGGATTGCCTCCATCCGAACCCGAACCGGTGAAGTTCCAGGCAATGCTCTCGCTCCAGTCGCCGCCGGTGGGTGTCAGCTTCCAGACTGTGCCCGGACCGCCGGCGCCGCCGATGTAGGTGGTTCCATAGATCGCTCCTGTGGAATCAAAGGCCAGGTCGCCAGTGGGATAAAAAGCGTCGGTGCCGCCCTGAAAGCGATAAAGCACGGTCTCGCTCCAAGGGCACAGCGCCGCCTGGCAAGCTGTAGGGGAAGGCCGCAGGCGATAGACAGTGCCGCAGCCGCCCGGGCAGGACGCGACTCCGCCGCCAACCGTTGAGCCATACAGTGTGCCGTCCGGTCCGAATAAAACTCTGCTGTAGGGCCCGGCGGCGTCATTGCCTCCCTGGAACGCGTAAAGAGGGGTGAAGATCCAGCCAGATCCAGCGCGCGAGAGCTTGAAGACCGTGCCGCATCCGCCGGCATTACAGGATCCGCGTCCGCCGGCGTTGGCGGTGCCAAACAAGTCTCCGCGGGCGTCCATCGTGAGGCCGGTGGTTGGCTCGGCGCCATCGGCTCCGCCGGTGAAGTTGTGAAGGATGCTGTAGGTTTGCGCGTGCATGAGGAATGTAGTGCATACGATCATGAACACGAGAGTGGAAATGCGAACTGCGCCTCTCAGCGCGCATGAGTAGCGTTGACAGACCATGGGAAACTCCTGGAGAGGCAGGGAGAAGTGGCTTGCTTAACTTGTGATTTCAGGGTTCCCGAATGGGTTGCCTTTCGGAAGCGGCGCGAGCGCTGGTTCGCAGAAATTTCATCTGCAGATGCTCGATCCTTATGGCGAAGGTTACAGTGAGCCGGCGCTTCGCTCGGCCACTTGCTCTGAGGTCAGGCCATAAAGAGGCGGCGTGGGGACGTTGAGCATAGCGAGGTAGAGATAGATTTGGCCGCGATGATGGATCTCGTGTTCCACCATCAGTCGCAGCCATTTCCAGACGGTGATGGAAGCGCCGTCGGGCGTGGTGCATTTGCGCGTCAGCCCTTCTTCGCCGAGCGAGCGAATGATGGCGACGGTCTCGCGGTCCATCGTTTCCTTGAAGCGCAACACGTCCTCGATACCATCCGCGAGCTCCTTCCCGCATCCGCTGTAACGGCTCGGTCTGCCCTGGATGGTTTCGCCGAACATGTAACGCTCAATCGCTCCCATGTGCCGCACCAGGTCCCCGAGTGTGAATTTGCCCTCAGCGTAGGACCACTCCAGTTTGTCGGCGGGAATGCAGCGAGCGACGCGCATGGTCCGCTCTTGAACTTTGTTGAGGTACTCGAGGAAGATGTCGGGGCTCTGGATTTGCATCGCGGTATTTAGACGTGATCAAGAACCGCCGCGATTCCGGCAGTTCTGTGTCGGTGGCTCGGAGGAGAAGCGGCGCCTTGAACGCTGGCCTTACCCAACTTTGGCCGGCACTGCAGCAGATGGCGTCATACCGGTTTATGCCGGCATCCGCTGTCGCGCCTGAATTTCAATGTAGACGTTGATGAGCGAAACCGCCGCAGGTGTGACGCCGGGAATGCGGCTGGCCTGGCCGAGGGTCTGCGGGCGGACGCGCGTCAGCTTTTCGTTCATCTCGCGCGAAAGCCCCGACACTTTGCCGTAATCGAACCACTGAGGAATGACGCGCTGCTCCGACCGCTTCAGCCGCTCGATGGCCTTGGTCTGCTGCTCGAGATAGCCGGAGTATTTGATCTCCGTTTCGACCGACTTCAGTTCGTTGCGGACGGCCGCGCTCAGGCGCCGCGTTGTCCCTTCTGCTTTGCTGTTGGGAACAGGAGTTGTCAGCTGTCGGCCTTGAGCCGTCGGTTGCGCCGCTTGCGGGCTGGGAGCTGACGGCTGGTCACTGAGACATGCGTCTGTCTCAAAAAAAACGGGCATGAATCGCGCGAGTACGGGGGCAAGCTGCTCGATCTGCACCTCCGGACGCTTCAGCAACTGCGCCAGCGTCGAGCCATTGCTCCTGGCTTCTCGCAATAGGTCGAGTAGCACGCCCTCACTGGCCACTGAGCACTGGTCACTGACCATTGCTTCACTCACCCGCGTACGCTCCAACAAGTTGCGTACTGCCTTCATGCGCTCCTGCTTGGCCAGATAGTCGGCCCAAGCTTCGTCGCCAATCAGGCCGACGCGACGGCCGTGCGGGGTCAACCTGCGATCGGCGTTGTCGATGCGCAGATGCAGCCGGAACTCCGCGCGCGAAGTGAACATGCGGTACGGCTCGTTGGTTCCCTTGCTGATGAGGTCGTCGATCAGGATTGCCGTATAGGCTTCGGTTCGGTCAAGGATGAGCGGCGGATCGCCTTTCACCCTGAGGGCGGCGTTGATGCCCGCCATCAGCCCCTGGCACGCGGCCTCTTCGTAGCCGCTGGTGCCGTTGATTTGGCCTGCCAGGTAAAGCCGCTCAACCTTCTTCGTCTCCAGCGTGCGTTGCAGCTCCGTCGGATCGATGGAGTCGTACTCGATGGCATAGCCCGGCCGCAGCATCTCCGCATTTTCCAGGCCGGGTATCGACTTGATGATGGCGAGCTGCACCTCGACCGGCAGCGAGGTGCTCATGCCGTTGACGTAAATATCGTGCGTGTTCAGTCCCTCGGGCTCGAGGAAGAGCTGGTGCGTTTCCTTGTCGGGAAACTTGACGATCTTGTCTTCAATGGATGGGCAGTAGCGCGGACCGACGGATTGAATCTGTCCGCTGTACATCGGCGAGCGGTGCACATTCTCGCGGATGATGCGGTGCGTCTCCGGGGTAGTGAACGCGATATAGCATGGCACCTGCCTGTCGTGATGCGCGACCCGGCGGGTGCGGAAGCTGAACGGGGTAGGGTTGTCGTCCCCCGGCTGCACGGTGAATTGCGACCAGTCGATGGTGCGGCCGTCGAGGCGCGGCGGCGTGCCCGTTTTCAAGCGGCATCCGCGAAGCCCCAGCTTCTTCAGCGCCTCGCCCAGAAGCACGGCCGGTGGCTCGCCGCT
>DASRGM010000131.1:0-2916 GCA_035651035.1 Terriglobales bacterium | reverse complement strand
CGCGAGTGCTTCCGAATCGCTGGCGGTACGTTGTGGGACGGCCGCACTCTTTACGATCTCTACCGCGAGGCGTATACGCCGTGGGAATGGCAGCCCAGGCTGAAAGCTGTCGCCGACGAGATCGGTATTCAGCTTTTTTCTAGCGCCTTTGACGCCAGCGCGGTCGAGTTCCTAGAGACCATTGGAGTTCCGGCGCACAAGATCGCATCGCCCGAGTTAGTCGATATTCCGCTGATAGAGAAGATGGCTGGCACGGGGAAGCCACTCATCCTTTCGACCGGCATGGCCACATTGGATGAAATTCAAGAAGCTATCCAAGCCGCGGCGTACGCAGGAGCGACGCAGATAGCGCTGCTCCGCTGCACGAGCGCCTATCCGGCACCCCCGGAAGAGATGAATCTTTTGTCCATCCCTGATCTGGTGCAGCGTTTTGCCGTGCCGGTTGGACTTTCGGATCACACTGCAGGAACTGCCGTCGCAGTTGCCGCCGTGGCGCTCGGCGCTACCGTGATCGAAAAGCATCTGACGCTCTCCCGCAATGCGGGCGGGCCGGACAGCGCTTTTTCGCTGGAGCCGCACGAATTCAAGTCGCTGGTGGAGTCGGTACGAGCGGTAGAAAAATCGTTGGGCAAAGTTTGTTACGGACCGACGCCATATGAGACGAAGACTGTCCCGTTCCGCCGCTCGCTCTTCATCGTCGCGCCGGTCAAAGCGGGTGAGGCGTTCACTTCCGAGAACGTGCGCTCTATCCGCCCTGCGGCCGGCCTTCCTCCGCGCTACCTTTCACAGATACTCCACAGCACCGCGGCCTGCGACATCGAAGCCGGGACTCCCTTGTCATGGGAGCTCGTAACCGCAGCAGTGGCACGGACCAAGGCGGGATGAGAGTCCTACTCCTTCATCCCGACGACCTGCCCCACCAGGGTGAGTGGGCCGAAGAAAAATGGGACCTTATTGTTGACCTCGGTTTCGCAAGTCCGCACTCGTATTCGGATTGGAGCCGGCAACTTGGCGCTCCGGTCAGAAGCATTCGGGAGTTCGCCGCGGGCAAGAGCTATCGCTGGATCGGGAGGGTGCTCGACAGGGGCCGAGGCATGCTCTTCGACTACATGGGCCTGGATTGGTGGGAACTGACGGCCGTCTTAGCGTACCAGGAGCTCGAGGCGCTCTACCTGGTTCGACAACTTGCGCGCGAGTTGGACGGACACCCGGTCGAGTTGTTCGCGACCAGACCACACAGGTTTGCGGAGCTATGCAGCCGGGCGGTCGGGGCGCCAATAAAGTATTTCAAGCAATCCGGCGCTGTGCTGACCCGCGCTGCCCTGCGCGTCCAGACGGTGCGAGGATTCCCGGTCAACAAGCTTGCTGAGATGGCATGCGATAAGTGGGACCCTGCGTATCGAGTTCGGCGGCACATTTCCACACGGCGCGCAAACTGCTCCGACCCTGTGGTTGTTCTTCCATCCGCCTACTCGAATGTGACACGAACCGTGCTGGGCTACGCGGCTGAACTGCCGGACCGGCGCTTTCTGCTGGTGACAACGCGTTCTAGTGCGAACTGTAGCGAGCTTCCCGCACACGTAACATCTGTATCGCTGGCTGCGTACGCGGTTTCGAAGCGGGCAACGAAAAACGAGGAAAGGGAATTACTTTCCGCTTGGGCCAATTTCAGCCAGACGATCCTGGCTGATGACCCGGAGCTTCGGTTGGCTCGCGATGCCGGTATTTTCGACTACGTTCCACGGCAGCTGCAAAACGGGCTATTGCTCCGGGATGCGTGGCAATGCCTGCTGGAACATGAACCAGCTGCGGCGATCCTCTGCGGGGACGATCTTAACTGCTACACCCGCCTGCCGCTGATGCTCGGCAAGCGCATGGGACTGAATACTGCGTGTTGCCATCACGGGGCCCTCGACGGCGGTCTGCTTTTCAAACGGACGCAAGCAGATACCTACATCGTGAAGGGCGAGATGGAACGTGATTACGCGACTCGGCTTGGCACTACGCCCGCGGAAAACGTGGTTGTCGCAGCTCCTGGACTGCCGAACTCGGAGAACAGCTGTTCAGATGCGCGCGACCTGGTCTTCTTTTCTCAGCCATACGAGCTCGATGGAGGCCGGACTCGCGAGATTTACCGCGAGATCGTTCCCAGGCTGGTCGCAGTGGCGCGGCGAGTGGGGAAAGAGCTCGTCATCAAGCTGCACCCGTTCGAGGTATTGAAAAATCGGCGGCGGTTGCTGGCATCGCTCCTTACACGAGTAGAGCTCGACTATGTACGCATGGTCGCGAACACTCCAGCGAGTGCAGTCCTGGAAAACGCCTGGTGCGGCGTGGGTGTCGATTCCAGCGTGGCCGTCGAATGTGCCCTGCAAGCCATTCCTTTTTACCTTTGCGGGTGGTTGGATTTCGGTGGGGCCGGTTATATGCAGCAGTTCGCGCGTTACGGTGCAGGGCGGTTGTTGCGGAGTCCCGATGAACTGGACCAGCTCCCAGAGCTGGTTGCAGTCTATAAGCCCGATCCACAAGCAACCCAACAACTGTGGCAGCCAGCAACACCTGATCAACTGGAGCGCGTCTTCTTTGAACAAAATCCGGCGCGATTGCCGGTATTCGCTTCAGCGGCCGATTAGCCGAATTTCGAAAGGATACATTGGGCGCTCCCGAGCTAGCGACGCTTCCCGCAGCCGCCCCGGCGGATGTTGCGGCCTCCCACAAGTTTCGTTGGCATCTTTCGGACATCGCTCGGCAGTCCTCTATTTCGCTTGCCGGAACCGTCTTCACAGTGGTTGTAGGGTACGCCTTCAGAATCTACCTGGCGCGCGAACTGGGAGCGCGCCTGCTGGGCTGGAACGCCCTCGGCATGGCTGTTTATGCCGCATGCAAGTTGGCGGGAGAGACGGGACTGCCGGCGGCCGC
>DASRGM010000130.1:0-4929 GCA_035651035.1 Terriglobales bacterium | reverse complement strand
CCGGATGAGTTTTTTCGCCATTCGCCAATTCGCTCTTCGCCAATTCGCTCTTCGCTTTTCGCCAGAGAGGGGATGCGACGATTTCTGGCGAACGGCCGATAGCGAATGGCGAACGGCGAATAGCACATAGCGCATAGCACGACACCCTTATGCACTTATTCATCATCCCGCTGTTGCCGCTGGCAGGCGCCGCCATCAATGGCCTGCTCGGCAAGCGTTTCCCCAAGGCGCTGGTAAATACCATCGCGCTGGGCTCAACCGCGCTGGCCTTTGCCTACGCACTGTGGGTGGCGGCGCAGTTCTTTGCCTTGCCGCCGGACCAGATTCCCCACGTCGAGCATTACTTCACCTGGCTCAGCTCCGGCGCCTTCACCGCCGAATACGGCATGTATCTCGACCAGCTTTCGCTGGTTATGCTGCTCATCGTCAGCGGCGTGGGTTTCGTCATCCACATCTTTTCCGTCGGCTACATGGCGCATGAAGGCGGCTACTACCGCTACTTCGCCTACCTGAACCTCTTCATGTTCTTCATGCTCACGCTGGTGCTGGCGAACAACTATCTGCTGATGTTCGTTGGTTGGGAGGGCGTGGGCCTGGCGTCGTACCTGCTCATCGGCTTCTGGTTCCGCAAGCCGAGCGCCGCCAATGCCGGCAAGAAGGCGTTCATCACCAACCGTGTCGGCGACTTCGGCTTCCTGATCGCGCTCTTCCTGCTGATCAAGCACTTCGGCACGCTGCAGTTTCATCAGCTGTGGCCGATGGTCACGCGCTACCCGGTGGAGAGCGCGGGCGCGGGTCTGCTTACCGCCATCGGCCTGCTGATGCTGGTGGGCGCCACGGGCAAGTCGGCACAAATTCCGCTCTACGTCTGGCTGCCGGACGCGATGGAAGGCCCCACGCCGGTCTCGGCCCTGATTCACGCCGCGACCATGGTTACCGCCGGCGTCTATATGGTGGCGCGTTCCAATCCCATCTTCGATCGCGCGCCCGACGCGCTCCTGGCGGTGGCCGTCATCGGCACCTTGACCGCCATCTTCGCCGCCTCCATCGGCCTGGTGCAGACCGACATCAAGAAGGTGCTGGCCTACTCCACCGTCTCGCAACTGGGCTACATGTTTATGGGCTGCGGCGTGGCGGCGTACGGCGCGGGCATCTTCCACCTGATGACTCACGCCTTCTTCAAAGGCTGCCTCTTCCTGTGCTCCGGCTCGATCATTCACGGCCTGGGCGGCGAGCAGGACATGCGCTTCATGGGCGGCCTGCGGAAATACATGCCATGGACGTTCCTGTGCATGACCTCGGCAACCATTGCCATCGCCGGCATTCCACCCTTCGCGGGCTTCTTCTCGAAGGACGAGATCCTCTGGAAGACGTTCTCCAGCGGCCAGCACATTCTCTGGCTGGTGGGAATCATTGCCGCCGGCATGACCTCGTTCTATATGTTCCGCCTGTGGTTCCTGACGTTCTTCGGCAATTATCGCGGGCCGAATCCCGCCACCGGCGGACATGGCCACGATCCCGACACGGCGCATGCCGGACACACCGGCGCGGTTCACGATGCGCAGGACAAGCATGCCACGCCGGGCAGTCACGGCAACGGCAAGCCGCATGAGAGTCCGTGGGTGATGGTGGTTCCGCTGATCATCCTCGGGTTGCTCTCGCTGGTTGGCGGCTGGATCGGCGTTCCCAAAGCGATGGGGGGCAGCGAGCGCTTCGCTCATTTCCTCGAGCCGGTGTTCACGGCCTACGCGCCGGGGGCCTCCGCAACGGCCGAAGCGGCGCCACCCGCTGAGACCAATGCCGCCCACGAAGAGAGCACCGGCATGGAGCTGGGCTTTGCCGGAATCTCGGTCGCCATCGCGCTGATCGGCTTCTTCCTGGCCTGGTATCTCTATCACCAACGGCCTGAGCTGCCGGCGCGCATGGCCAAAGCCGCCGGCGGGCTCTATCGCCTGGTGCTCGATAAGTACCGCATCGACCAGCTCTACGGCGCGGTGATCATCCAGCCGCTGATTGCGCTCTCGAGCAACGTTTTCTGGAAGGGAATCGATCGCGGGCTGATCGACGGCGCAGTCGACGGCAGCGCCGCCGGAGCGCAGGAGACCTCCGACGCGCTGCGCCACATGCAATCCGGCAACATCCGCTCCTACGCTGGATGGGTAGCGGTCGGGGCGACCGCGGTCATCGCCTTCATGGTGTGGAGGGGCTTGCGATGAACTTCGTGAACGCCAACATCCTCACCATCGTCGTCTTTCTGCCGCTTGCGGGCGCCATCCTGCTGGCCTTTCTGCCGCGCCGCGACCGCGATGTGCGCTACTTCGCCCTCGCCGTCTCGCTCATCACGCTGCTGGCGTCGCTGCACCTGCCGTGGTATTACATCCGCGGCCAGGCCGGCTTCCAGTTCGAAAAGAACGTGGCCTGGATCGCGCATCCCAAAATCGCCTATCACCTCGGCATCGACGGCATCTCGATGTGGCTGGTCATCCTGACCACCTTCCTCATGCCGATGTGCGTGCTGATCTCGTGGAAGTCGATCAACCATCAGGTGAAGGAATTTTTCATCCTCATGCTGGTGCTGGAGACGGCGATGATCGGCGTCTTCGTCGCCCTCGATCTCTTCCTCTTCTACTTCTTCTGGGAAGCCACGCTGATCCCGATGGCGCTGCTCATCGGCATGTACGGGCATGGGCGCAAAATTTACGCCGCCGTCAAGTTTTTCCTCTACACGATGATCGCGTCGGTGTTCATGCTGGCGGCGATTCTGTGGCTGTACGCCAAGGTCGGCAGCTTCGATTTCGTCACCATCCAGAGCGCAATCCAGAGCGGACAGGTCGGCGGATTCGCCAATGCCTCGCTGTGGCTCTTCCTCGGCTTCTTCGTCGCCTTCGCCGTGAAGGTGCCGATGTGGCCGGTGCACACCTGGCTGCCCGACGCGCACGTCGAGGCGCCGACTGCGGGCTCCGTGCTGCTGGCCGGCGTGCTGCTCAAAATGGGTACCTACGGCCTGCTGCGCTTTAACCTCGGACTCTTTCCCGAGCAGGCGCGGCGCAACGCGCCCTGGATTATCGCGCTGGCCATCGTCGGCATCATCTATGGCGCGCTGGTGGCGATGATCCAGCCCAACATCAAGCGCCTGGTCGCGTACACATCCGTCAGCCACCTCGGCTTCGTCGTGCTCGGCATCTTCAGCTTCACCCAGATTGGCGTCGATGGCGCGGTCTACCAGATGCTCAACCACGGCGTCTCGACCGGTGCACTGTTCATGCTGCTGGGCATGATCTACGATCGCCGCCACACGTATGACATCAACGAGTTCGGCGGGCTGGCCACGCCGATGCCGATCTACGCGACCTTCTTCACCTTCATCATGCTGTCGTCGGTCGGACTGCCGCTGCTCAACGGCTTCATTGGCGAGTTCATGATCCTGAGCGGCGCCTTCCAGGCGAAGCAGCTCTATGGGATCCTCGCCGCCACCGGCGTGATCTGGAGCGCCTGCTATCTGCTGTGGATGTATCAGCGCGTCTTCCAGGGCGAAGTGACCAACCCAAAGAACGCAATGTTGCGCGACCTCGATGGCCGCGAGCAAGTCTCGCTGTGGCCGCTGGCGATTGCGGCGCTGGTGATGGGCGTTGCGCCGATGTTGTGGCTGCACTCCATCAGCCCCTCGGTGACCGAGGCGCTGAAGACCTTCAACGCGCCGGCGCAAGCACAGGCTGTGAAAGGGCACGGCTTCAGCCGTGCCGCAGAGGCGTCCGAGATACAAGATTTGAAAGGGCACGGCTTTAGCCGTGCCGTGAACGAACCCTCGGATGTGGGCTTTAGCCCCGGGCCGCGGCTAAAGCCGCCCAAAATGGCGCGCGTGGACGGGGGACTAAAGTCGCCCGCTTCCACCGCCGGACCGAAGCCTCCCGCTGCTACTGCCGGGCTGACGCCCGCTTCCACCTCCGGACCGAAGTCCGGCGCGACCACGGCGGAGGTGATCGCCCAATGATCCCCTCCGTCGACTACATCCGCGTCCTGCCGGAGATCGTGGTGAGCCTCTTCGGCATCCTCATCATGCTGGTCGATCCGCTGCTGCCCGAGCAAAGCCCCAAGAAGCCGGTGGGCGTCATCGCAGTAATCGGCTCGCTTGCCGGCCTGGCCGCCACCCTCTATCAAACCGGCTACTACGGCAGCGCGTTCTACAACACCATCAGCGTCGATACCTTCAGCGTCTTCTTCCATTTCGTCGTGCTGCTGATCGCGCTGGTCGTCATCCTCGCGTCGTTTGAATATCTCGACGTGCAGCGTATCCGCTCCGGCGAATACTACGGCCTGATCCTGTTCGGCACCGTCGGCATGATGCTGATGTCGTCGGCGGTGGAGCTGGTGCTGATCTTCATCGCGCTGGAGATTTCGTCGATCTCCACCTACATTCTCGCCGGCATGCGCCGCCGCGCGGCAGAGAGCGCCGAATCGTCGCTAAAATATTTCCTGCTCGGCTCATTTGCCACCGCATTCTTCCTCTATGGCGTCGCGCTGGTCTTCGGCGCGACCGGCACCACCAACGTCTACGGCATCGCAAAGTTTTTGCAAGGGCAGCCCTCGACGCTGGCCTATCTCGCAGTCGGCTTGATGTTCGTCGGCCTCGGCTTCAAGGTCGCCTCCGCGCCCTTCCACGTCTGGACGCCCGACGTTTACGAAGGCTCGCCCGCGCCGGTGGTCGCGCTGATGTCCACCGGCCCCAAGGCCGCCGCCTTTGCCGTGCTGCTGCGGGTGCTCTTCGCCACCGGCGCGCCGGGCTGGTTCTGGATGGTGTGGCTCTCGGCTGCGCTCTCCATGACGCTGGGCAACATCGGCGCGCTCGTGCAGCAGAACATCAAACGCCTGCTGGCCTACTCGTCGATTGCGCACGCGGGATATATCCTTGTCGCCTTCGCAGCCGCCAGG
>DASRGM010000129.1:0-3002 GCA_035651035.1 Terriglobales bacterium | reverse complement strand
AGATAGCCAGCCCGCGCTGTGGGTGCTGGTCACCATCTACCGCCGGCTTCTGGAAAAGATCGTGCGCTTGAACTACGACGTCCTGACGCGCCGCATCAACCTGACTCGCCGCGAGAAAGTAGCCATCCTCGCCAAGGGATTTCTGCAACGTCTTCTCTGATGCCCACCGCACAGCCCACGGTCGCGATTGTTGGCGGTGGATTGGCGGGCCTGGCCGCCGGCTGCGCGCTCTCCGCAAGCGGGTTTCGGGTCACGCTGTTCGAACGCCGCCCCTACCTTGGCGGCCGTGCCTCTTCTTACGAGCACCCAGGGACCGGCGAAGTCGTGGACAACTGCCAGCACGTGCTTTTCGGCTGCTGCACCAATCTGGTCGCGTTTTACAAGACGATCGGCATTGAAGACAAAATCCGCTGGTTCGATCGCATGACATTCATCGAACCCGGCGGCCGGCAATCCGTGCTCGAGCCCACCTTTTTGCCTGCGCCCTTGCATGTGACGCCATCGTTCCTGCGATGCAAGTTTCTGGGCCTCCACGACAAGGTGGCACTGTCTCGCGCGCTGGCGATGCTTATGTGGCATCCGCCGGGCGATGATGGCGCCTCGTTTGCGGACTGGCTTCTGCGGCATCATCAGACGCCGGCGGCCATTGAGCGTTTCTGGAAGCCGATCCTGGTCAGCGCCTTGAGCGAAGACCTGGATCGAATCGCAGTGCCCTACGCTGCGCAGGTGGTGCGCGAATCCATGAAGTCGCGCAACGCACGTACCATGGGCATTCCAATCGTCCCGCTCACCGAGCTTTACAACGCCGCCCGCGACTACATCTGCGCCCACGGAGGCACGGTGCGGTTCCGCAGCAGCGCGCAATCATTTGCCCCGGAGGCAATGGGGGTACGGGTGCGCCTCCAGGACTTCGAGGAAGCATTCGACTATGCAGTTCTGGCGGTGCCGTTCGATTCCCTCGCCAGGTTGCTGCCTGATGCGCCCGAGTCACAGCCGCTGCGCGAAAAGCTCGCGCATTTTGAGAGCTCGCCGATCACCGGCGTCCACTTCTGGTTTGACCGCCAGATCAGCGAGCTGCCGCACGCCGTGCTCCTCGACCGCACCATCCAGTGGATGTTCCACAAATCCATGTTGCTGAACAAAAACTCTCAACCCGGAGTAGGCGAGAATGCGACCGGGTTCCGCAGGGACAGCGCCAACGGCAGCTACGTCGAACTTGTCATCAGCTCTTCAAAATCCCTGGTCGAAAAGCCACGCCAGGAGATCATTGATCTCGCCTTGAAGGAGCTTCGCGAATTCTTCCCAGCCGCGCGCTCAGCAAGTCTGGTGAAGGCCACCGTGATCAAAGAGGTAAACGCCACCTTCTCTCCAGTTCCGGGGATCGAGCGTTACCGCCCGGCCCAGGAGACTGCCTGGCCGCGCGTGTTCCTCGCCGGCGACTGGACCGCGACCGGATGGCCGGCCACCATGGAAGGGGCAGTCCGCAGCGGATATCTTGCCGCCCAGGCGGTCACCCAGTCCGCAGGCGCCCCCCAGAGCTTCCTGGTTTCCGATCTGAGGAGCGGAGGGCTGATGCGCATTCTTGACCGATGATCGCCGCAGCGGTACGCCGCCTCGCTTGTTTTGCCAAGCGGGAATGGCGGGAGGTCTCACCGGGCGTTACTGATGCTTCTGCAGATACTTCCGCCGCACGGGGTGATTGGCGTTTGTGGGACCCAGTTCGTCGTATTTCAGGCAGCTGATGGAACCATCCACTTCAAGCACCGCCAGCGCCACGTCGCGGTAGCTGCCGATCCCGTGCTCGCGCACAGCACGCTCCAGCTCGTCCATACTCACGTGCTCTTTGGCCATGTGCGACATGATGATCTTCCCCTGATGCACCAGCAGCGTGGGCTGGCCCTCGACCAGCTTGCGGAACCGGCGATTGGCTCCCGACATGTCCGCGATCAGATAATTCATCAGCAGCAACGTAAGGGCGGCCACAACCCCGCCGAGTAGCGAGGTGTCCGGCCCGGTCATGGCGTTCTGTACGGCGTTTGAAATCAGCAGCAGGAGAGTAAGATCGAACGGCGTCATCTGCCCGACTTCACGCTTGCCGCTGAGACGCATACCCAGCAACACGACCAGATAGATAATCCCGGTACGGCCGATGATTCCGCCAAGAACATGGAGATTGGCAGGCAGCATTCCGCTTTGCTCCCTTCGTGCCTTTCGGCGGTGATGGATTGGCAGAACTAATGGTATACGGTATGGTCGCCTGCTTCAGCACTCTGTTACAGCTTCACCTTCCGCAAGCGTAGCGAGTTGCTGATCACCGACACCGAGCTGAAGCTCATTGCCGCAGCCGCAAGGATCGGACTCAATAGCCAACCGAAGAAGGGATACAGCACGCCGGCGGCGATGGGCACTCCAATCGAGTTGTAGATAAACGCAAAGAACAGGTTCTGTCGGATGTTCCGCATCACCGCGCGGCTGAGCCTGCGCGCCCGAACAATGCCGGCAAGATCGCCCTTCACCAGCGTGATCGCCGCGCTCTCGATAGCGACGCCGGTTCCCGTGCCCATAGCGATGCCGACATTGGCCTGGGCCAATGCGGGCGCGTCATTGATGCCGTCACCGGCCATGGCAACCATCCGGCCTTGCTTTTGCCAACGGGACACCGCATCGGCCTTGCGATCGGGGAGTACCTCGGCTTCGAATTCTTTGATGCCAAGCTCCTGCGCAACCGCCTCGGCGGTGGCAGCGCTGTCGCCGGTCAGCATTACGATGTGAATTCCCTCTTTTCCCAGCTCGCTCAAAGTCTGCTTTACTGAACCTTTGACGGTATCGGCAATTCCTATCAGGCCGGCTGGCCGGCCGTCCAAGGCGACGAAAATCACCGTTTGTCCCCGCGACCGCAGCTCTGACGCCCAGGTTTCGAGGGGTGCTGGATCCGTCTTCATTTCCGAGAAAAGTCTCTCGTTTCCGGCCAGGACGAGCGTTCCATCCACCCTGCCCTGCAC
>DASRGM010000128.1:0-7421 GCA_035651035.1 Terriglobales bacterium | reverse complement strand
CGGCAGACTGCAGCCAAATGACGTCACCGGCCTGGTAAATCGTACGCGCCAGTGAACTGGCTCGCATGCTCTTCACAAAAGCGGCCACCGGCTTGCACAGCGCTTCGCGCAGTGTCTGTTGCCGATCGCTCGTGGTCCGGTACTCCGCCGCTTCCGCCTTGATCGCGATCAGGTAATCGTGAATGCCCTGTGCGATGGCAGCCAGACTCGGCCGGTAGTCGAATGTAGCGACGTCGGCCGACGGCAGCTGGGCGCGTATCGGCGCACCATCTTCCGGTATGCAATAGAGAGCGTTCTGGCAGTAGTAGTAGTTGAAGCCATTGTATGGGTCTTGCTGGATTTGGTAATTACACGGATCTGACGCGAGGCCGCTTACCATGGCACCGATGTTGTTGGCGTTCGTGCGCACGTCCTGCTGCCGGTTCTGGAGCTGCACCCAATCGACGAATGCGCCGCTCTGAATCTCCTTCACGTAGTCACGTACCACCCCCAGGTCGTAGTTAATCTGACCTATCGTTGTCGCCACAGCGCGCACGTCGTTGATGCGTTCCCTCAGCTCCTCACGCGATTCCAACTGCTCGAACCGGCGATTAATAAGATCGATCATGTATCCGTCGTTGGCTCCATTGCCGAATATCCCGAAGGCCTTGATGATGCTGGCAGCGAAGCCGATGATCGGGATGAACTGGCAGATGGTCGCCGCAGCCTGAGCGACATCTGCCAGCATGTTGACCAGATCTTCGGAGAGACCGAGCGTAGCCAGTGCACTGATGTCCTGTAGGTCGCCAACGGAAGGCAACATCTTCCATACGCCGTCAAGGTTCAACTGCTTCAGGGCACCGACCACCGCGCTGGCGTTCACCGGCAGTCCGCCGCCGGGTGCTTTGTAGAGCGGCAGGTCGGCGGGTGCCGAGGTGCTTACATTGCCGTTGCTGTCGAGGTATAGCCCGCCACCGAGATCGATTCCAAACTGAGGTAGGTTTGCCATAGTTCCTCCTGAGCTATCTCGAGGCACGGCTGGGTGGCTGGAGGGCGCGCGGGGAACTCCCTGGCGGGGACCTGGAAACAACAGCAGCAATCAGTACTCAGAGGCGCCGTCCGCCTCAAGAAAACCTTCGCCCCAGAACAACAGGAGAAACCTCGGTGGCGTCAGACATTGACAACCGCACCGCGGAAATTGCGGAATATAGTGATGCGAATTGGATATGAAGTCAAGCTCGATGGGACAAGATTCGCGAGTGTCTGAACAGATGTGTAGGCCGGGCCCGACTGCTACTCCCATGTGTCTGTGGAGTTCACGGGCCGGCCTGTGGCCCGACCCTCCGAATGTTGTCGTTCCGCTGCCCCTAGCAATGCGGCGCTATCGCAGCTGCTTGTGCAATCGTCACTGTGCCTTGGCGCTGTCGGCTTTTTCTTCGCCGAAATCCAGTTCCGGGCGATCCAGCGTCTCCTGCCAGTCCGGCGCCTGCAATTCGAATGGTGTCTTGTCCAGCGGATCGAGTTCCGGCAGGGATTGCGCGGGCAAGGAGCGATCGAGTTCGGGGAAGCGGCGCGCCAGCGGAAACACACGGCGTTCCATCGAGCGCAGCATCTCGTCATAGGCTTTAACTGCGCCGCCCAGCCGCTTGCCTAGCTCCTCTATGTAGCCGGTCATGGTGCACAGGCGTTTGTAGAGGTCTTTGCCCGCATCGCTGATGCGGCGCGCACTCTCAGCCAGGTTCTTCTCGTTCCATCCATGCGCCACCGCTTTGAGCAACGCAATCAGGGTTGTCGGCGAAGTGACGATCACGTGCCGGCTGATGCCGTATTCGATGAGCTCGAAGTCTCCGTCAAGGGCGGCACGGAAGAAGACTTCGCCGGGCAGGAAGAGCACGACGAACTCAGGGGTGGGCTGGAATTGCGCCCAGTAGGACTTCGCCGAGAGTGCGTCGATATGGTGGCGGACCTGGCGGGCATGATCGACGATGCCGGCCCGGCGCGCGGGCTCGTCGCCGGCTTCCAGCGCGCTGAGATAGGCAGAGATGGGCGCCTTGGAGTCGATAACGATGTTCTTGTCGCCGGGCAGCTTCACGATCACGTCGGGACGGAAGCGGCCGTCGGAGGTGGTCGCCGTCTCCTGCTCGGTGAAATCGCAGTACTCAAGCATGCCGGCGAGCTCGAGGACGCGATGCAATTGCAGTTCGCCCCAGCGGCCTCGCGCCTGCGGCTCGCGCATGGCTTTGACCAGGTTGCCGGTTTCGGTCTGCAGCGCGCGTTGCGTCTCCAGCAACGACTGCACCTGCGCGCTCAACGTGCCATAGGCCTCGCTGCGTTTCTGCTCCAGCGTCTGGATCTGCTGGTTCATCCCGGCGAGCGACTGCGCGATGGGATCAACCAGGCTTTTCACCGCCTGCTCTTTTTGCGCGAGATCGCCGGCGGCCAGCGCCTGTTCGGTTTGCAGCGTGCTCTTGGCGAGGCGGAGAAAGTCGTCGCTATTGCTTTGCAGCGCGGAGGCGGCCAGCGCCTTGAAGTCGGACTTGAGCTGCTCGGCTGTGTCTTGCTGGAACTTCAGCTTCTCTTCTGCAATTTGGCGCTCGCGTGCGAGGAGCTCTTCATGATTGCTGCGCTCGGTGGCGAGAGCTTCCGCATGGCTGCGCCGTTCGGTGCTCAGGACGGCTTCCAACGCGGACTTGGCTTCCGAGAGTCGCCGGATTTCGCCGGCCTGCTGCTCTCCCGCCGTTCTCGCCAACTTCAGCTGTTGCTCCAGTTCGCCGTTCTGCCTTACCAGGAAGGCGGCCTTCGCACGGCAAAAGAGGAGCGAAACCAAACCGCCCGCGATAACGCTGACTGCGGCGATGACGAGCATTTCGACCATATTCATGGGAGGGCCCCGAAACTGCTGACCCATTGTATGGCGACCGGCCTGTGGAAGAAAAGGCGAAAGGTGGACGCGAAAGTGCCGTCGGTGGTTCGTAATTGATGCGGGTGTGCAGCCTGCAAGCGAGCTCAGGAGGAGGTATGGGACAACGAACGGTTCAGCGCGCTCTGCCTTTAGCTTCCCGCCCCCATTACCAATGGAGGCGGCTGGTTCAGCTCCACCCAATAGCGCTGAATCGCCTGCACCAGGCGGGCCACCTCGGTCGTATCGCCCGGCTTCGTGAGGTAGGAATTTGCGCCCAGATCATAGGCAGCGTTGACGGTGGCCGGGGTCGCGTCGGTGGTGAGCACGACGACGGGGATGCGCCGCACTTCGGCGCGGGTGCGCATCCATTGCAGCAACTGGAGACCGGTCATACCGGGCAGCTTCAGGTCCAGCAGGATCAGCGCTGGCAACGGATGCTGCACGCGGTCGCCGTAATCCCCGACGCCCGCCAGATAGCCCAGCGCCTCGTCGCCGCTGCGGAGATGCACAATCGGGTTTACTACTCCGGCCTTGCCGAAGGCGCGGCGCAGCAGGTCGGCGTCGGAGATCTCGTCTTCGACCAGGAGAATCGTTGCCAGTTCATGCAGCGTCATGACGTCTCAACGAGCGCTCACGGCTATGCCACCATGCAGCTCAGGTGGTTGATTTAATGAGAGCCAGTATTTTTCGAACTGCGACGCCAGATCGTCCAGTCCCGCCAGGGTTCCCGGTTTTGCCAGATAGGAGTTTACCCCCAGGTCGTACGCGCGATTGACATCGGCCGAGTGGGTTGACGAAGTCAGCATGATCACAGGCAGACGCCGCAGCGGCGTTTGTTGCTTGCGAATCCAATCCAGCACTTCGAAGCCGGAGCGGCGCGGCAACTTGATATCGAGCAACAGCAAGCCGGGCAGGGGATAGGCGACACGGTTTTCGTAAGGGCCTTGGCCGGCCAAATAGGCTACGGCATCGTCCCCATTGGTCAACCTGATCATCAGAACGTCCGTTTGCAGTTTGTTGAACGCGCGCTGAATCAGCCGCACGTCGGAGGGGTCATCCTCGACGAGTAATACGAGGCGTTCGCGCATCACCGGGTTTCCTCAGCTGGCGGAAGGGCACGGGGCAGCGATATCCAGAAGGTGCTTCCCTTGCCTAAAGCAGATTCGACGCCGCAGCTCCCATTCATGCGAGTCACCGCGCGTTTCACGATAGCCAGCCCGATGCCGCTGCCGGGATACGCTGAGCGGTCGTGCAGCCGCTCAAAGACATTCCAGATCCGCTGCTGGTGCTGGGGATCGATTCCTATCCCATTGTCCTTGACGTTCACGCGCACCAAGCCATCGCGCTCCTCGGCCCAGACCTGAACTTCCGGCGGCTCGCTCTCGCTGGAGAATTTTAGCGCGTTGGAGATCAAGTTGAAGAATACGGGCGCGAGTACCTGCGAATAGCCCGCAACGTACAAGTTGCCGGGCACCTCGATCTTCAATGCCGGGTTTCGCGCAAGGTCTCCTTGACGGACAGCTTCCTTCAGGACGTCCGCTAGTTTGAGCGGCACGAGCGGCATGTTGATGCGGCCAACGCGGCCGTAGTCGAGCAGGTCCTGCACCTGGGAATTCATGCGGGCGGCGGCACTGATGATCTCGTTCAGGAAGTCGCGGGCCTCGTCGTTGAGCTGCGCGCCGTAGTCCTCCTGGAGCGCGCCGGCGAAGCCGGAGATCGCCCGCAGCGGCGCGCGCAGATCGTGCGATACGGAGTAGGCGAACGCCTCCAGTTCGGCATTGCTCTGCTCGCGCTCGCGCACGCGCAGTTCCAGCTCTTCAGAATGCTGGCGCAACTGGTCGAGCAGCTCCTTGCGTTCGGTCATGTCGCGCGTCAGCTTGGAAAATCCGTATAGCTTGCCCTCTTCGTCGCGCAGCGCAGTGACAACGATGCTTGCCCAGAACTTCGAGCCATCCTTGCGATAGCGCCAGCCTTCGCCTTCGAAATGTCCGGTCGCCGCGGCGGTGGCCAACACGTGCGACGGCAGTCCCCGCTCCCGGTCCTGCTGACCGTAAAAGCGCGAGAAATGCTGTCCGATGATCTCTTCGGCGCTATAGCCTTTCAGGCGCTCGGCGCCCTGGTTCCACGACTGGATGACGCCGTCGCAGTCCATGTAGAAGATGGCGTAATCCAGCACCTGCTCGACCAGCAGGCGGTATTTCTGATCGGTGCGGCGGCGCTCGGTGAGGTCCCGGGTAATTTTGCCGAAGCCGATCAGCCTGCCTGCGTCATCACGTATGCGGGTAATGACGACGTTGGCCCAGAAGCGCGAGCCGTCCTTGCGCACACGCCATCCCTCATCCTCAAAGCGGCCGGTTTCGCCGGCTACCTGTAGCTCGTAGGCCGGCTTGTTGGTGGCAAGGTCGGGTTCCGTGTAGAAGACGCTGAAGTGCTTGCCGATAATCTCCTCGGCCTTATAGCCCTTCAGGCGCTCGGCGCCAACGTTCCAGGAGGAAATGATTCCGTCAGGATCAAGGACAAAGATGGCGTAGTCGACCACGGCGTCGACCATCAGCCGAAACACTTCCTGAGAATGGATCGTCGAACCTGTAAATTGCTGTGTCGCTGGAATTTCGCTGGACACCACTGGGGAGTTCCCCATCGTTCACCCCGCGATCTTGCATCGATTTTAGCAGCAAGCTGAGTAGAACGCGTTTTAGCCGCAAGGCGGCCCCGCAATCTATCGCGATACGAGATTTCGCGCGGGTTCCACTCTACTGGCTCACGGCAGTCCAGCTCGCATCGGGATTGTAGGCGTCCATGCCGGCGGCGGCCTGCGCGGTATCGGCTCCCAGATCTTTCTCGTACACGGTTCCATCCTGGTTGACGATGAGGGTCATGACGCCAGTGGACTCGTACTCCGCCGGATACGCCACAAATGCGAAGCCTCCCGTCATCTTGCCATCGTTCATGTAGTCTTTCGCGCCACCTGGGGCATCGGGTCCCTGTTTAGCCAGCATGCGGAAGTAATAGCCGTGGAAGGGAGTATGCGGGCCGGCTCCCTGCATTCCCGCCTGCGCCAGCAGCGGACCGATCTCCGGCTGCCCATGTTCGACGGCATGGTAGAGGCCGTCATGCTTGCCGGGCTGCGCGGCGAAGTAGGGCGCGTACTGGCCCGCTTCTCCCGGATGCGCTCCGGCGTAATGCTCTTTTTCGGCTGCCACCAGCTCGCGGCAGACCTCGATCGCCGACAGCTCGTTCTTGCCGATGCGGCGCAGCAGGATCTGCTGCTTGCCGGCCGCGGTGTCGAACGACCAGCGCCCATTCTGCTCGGTCAGAGGAATGGGAAACGGCCAGTTCTCCGCCCCGATGTAGAGAGTGACGACGCCGTCAGGCTCCTTCACGAGGCGGTGCGCTTGCTGGTACTTCTGCAGGAAGTGCTGCCTGTCCTGCGCGTCCTGCTCAGGATCGCCGGAAGCGACCAGTGTCTTTCCTTCCGTCCCGAACAGATGCAGCAGCTCGGCCTCATCGCCGGCCTTTACGGCCGTGAGCAGCGCGTGCGTCGCCTGTCCGGGGGATGCGAAGCTCTGCTGCGCTTCTGTCTGCGCCATCGTGGGGAGCGCGAACAAACTCACGGTCAGCAAGAGAAGAATCGTCAACGTAGTGGAGTTATTTTGTGCGTCTTTGATCATCGCTCGAATTCCATCCATTACAAATCGCGGAACGCCGACCAAGCTTCGATCGACGCCCCTCGATCGGCATGCCGTCTAATGGCGGCTGCCGCGTCCGGCTTCGGCGTGCGCCGCGCCCATGCTGCGGCCTCCACGCTCGGCATAGCCGCTGGTCACGCCGCCATGGGCGTATCCGCTAAACGCGCCGGTGTGGACGCCTGTCTGCCCATGCGGCGATCCAAAGCCGCGATTCACCGGTGGCTCAACCCGCTGCGGTGCAGCCGCACGATAGTTAGGGGCAGCTCCCCGGTAGCTTTCCGGCGGGCGTGAAGCGCGGCTGGGCTGTACCGGCCGGACCGCTTCTGCGCGATAGGGCGTGGGCCGCCCCACCCCGGGACGATAGCCTTGCTGCGCGTACACGCGATGATCGAAGAAGGCGGCGCCGTGCGGCACCCAGGGCTGACGATTGTAGTAGAGCCGGCGCGCGCCCCAGTCCAGCCGCCATGCCGGCCATCCCCAACCGAAGCCGCGCCAGAAGCCGATGTTGATGCCTACGCCAAAGCCGAAGAACGGACGAGGTACCCAGATGCCGCCGTAAACAAAGCCGGGCCATACCGGGATGGGCGGGCCATAGACCAGCCACGGATCATAGATCGGCACGTAGACCACATTCGGGTTCGCCGGCTGAATGACGATCTGCGGTCCGCTCGTCGTTATCACCTGCTGCGGCGTGTTGTTCAAATTGCCGGCGGCACGGGCCTTCTCCCGCATGTCCTGAATGGCGCTCATCACGTCCTGCGGCTGGTTGTAGTAGGCGTCGCCCAGCGACTGCGTCCACGACAGGTTCTGGTTCATGTTGGCCAGCACCGACGGGAACTGCACGAGCGCCT
>DASRGM010000127.1:0-49556 GCA_035651035.1 Terriglobales bacterium | reverse complement strand
TGAACGAAATCTACGGACCGAACTCGCTAGGACGGCTGCTGTCGTTCCTGTTTATCTGGCAGCTTTCCTTCAGTGCGCCGCTCTCGGTTGCGTCGGGATGTATCGGGCTGGCGCAGTACGCCGAATATCTTTGGCCCAGACTTGGGCGAACTTTTTTCTCGCACCATGCTCAACTGGCGGTGCCGCTGCTCGGCCGTTTTGAGGTCAGCGTGCGGGCCATGCCGGCCACCTGGGTTGCGATTGCGGCCGCTGCGCTCGTCACGTTTTTGTTGTACCGGCGAATCACGATTGTCGCCCGGCTGGCGGAGTTGCTTTGGATCGGGGTTGCTGTCGCCGTCGGCTGGGTGATCTTTGCCGGGTTGACGCACTTCAACGCTGCGCGCGCTTTCGATTTTCCCCCGGACGCATTTCATCTGTCGCCGGCATTCTTCCTGGGGCTCGGCTCGGCGATGCTGATCTCCACCTACGATTACTGGGGCTACTACGCCGTCTGTTTCCTGGGCGGCGAAGTCAAGGACCCGGGACGCACCATACCGCGCGCGATCATCATCTCAGTCGTTGCTATTGCCGCAATCTATACCACGATGAACATTGCCGTCCTCGGCGTGATCCCGTGGCGGGAGCTGGTATCGCATTCGGGCGAGCAGAACTACATCATCTCGACTTTCATGCAGCGCGTTTATGGCGCCTGGGCCGGACGTGTGGCCGCCGTCCTGGTAATGTGGACCGCCTTCGCGTCCGTATTCTCGTTGCTGCTGGGCTACTCCCGCGTTCCTTATGCTGCGGCGCTTGACGGCAATTACTTCAAAGTCTTCGCCCGGGTCGATCCCAAGCGCCGCTTCCCGACGGCTTCGTTGCTGGCCCTCGGAGCTGCGGCGATGCTCTTCTGCTTCCTACGCCTGGTCGATGTGATTGCGGCGCTGGTGGTGATCCGCATCATGCTGCAGTTCATCGTGCAGGCCGTAGGCCTGATCGTACTGCGCAGCCGCCAGCCGCAGATGCCGCGGCCGTTTCGCATGTGGCTGTATCCGTTACCGGCGTTGCTCGCGATCGTGGGCTTCGGGTTCATTCTGCTGGCGCGGCCGAATTTTCTGCGCGAGGTTCGCTATGCGATCGCGATCGTGATTGTGGGACTGGCAATCTATTTCGCGCGGTCCTGGCGGCGCCGCGAGTGGCCGTTTGGGCTACAGGTCGAGGCCGGCAATGCGACATAATTGCGCGACTGGTCACAGAAAAACCGCGACTCGGCACACCACAGGCGGCGGCAACGTTCAGCAAACTGTCCAGCCGGCGCAGCTTTCCCCCGGATACTCTAGAATTGCACGCGTGATCCAGTTCAGGTTTTAGATAACATTGTGGAGGCTTTGATGAAGAAGGAAGTCGTAACTGCGATTCTGCTCCTGGCCTTGGGTGCGCCGGGAACCGTTGCCATTGCCAACGCGCAGGCAAAGAGCGATCAGAAACCGACATTCGGCGGCACCTTCGACCGCTCGGCCAAAGGTATGGAGCAGGAAATTGTTCCCGCCGCCGAGGCTATGCCGGAGGACAAGTTCAACTATGCGCCGACCCAAGGCGAGTTCAAGGGCGTGCGCACCTTTGCGCAGCAGGTGAAGCATATCGCTGCCACGAATTATATGTTTGCCGCCGGTATTCTCGGCGAGAAGCCGCCGGTCGAGCTAGGCGGCGAGAACGGTCCGGACAGCATGACCTCGAAAGCCGATATCGTGAAGTTTCTGAAGGACTCCTTCACCTATCTTCACAAGGCGCTGGACTCGATGAACGAAAGCACTGCGCTCGCCGAGATTGCGTCGCCGTTCGGCTCGAATAAAACCACTCGCCTGCGACTGGCTATCATCGCAGTCAGCCATCCCTGGGACCACTATGGGCAGATGGTGGAATATCTGCGGGCGAATGGCATTGTGCCCCCGGCCAGCCGAGCACAATAGCGGGCATCACCGGCTGCGCGGCGGGTTATTCGCGCGGCTTTTTCCCCGGCAAACCGGCCGGGTTCTCGTGAGTACGCTCGCGGAAGCGCGCTTTCATGCCGATCGCCAGCGAGATGGCGCCCTCGCCATATTTCTCGCGCAGGCGATCGGCCGCGGTCAGCGCCTGGTTCCACTTTTCATGCGTGCGCTGGCCGTCGAGGCTGATCTGCTCGCTTTCCGCTTCGAAATGCGAGGCATGCACGCCGAGCAGGCGGACGGCATCACCCTTCCAATTTTCTCGGAAGAGCTGACGGATGGCGGCGAAGACCTCGGAGTCGACTGACGTGGGCCGGCTTAGGGTGTGAGCGCGCGTAATGGTATGGAAGCCGGTATCACGCAGCTTCAGCTGCAAGGTGCGCGCATGCAGCTTCTGCTCGCGCAGGCGCCGGCAGACCATCTCCGACAACCGGGCCAGGGTTGACTCCAGCTTCTGTTGATCAGCGGTGTCGTTGGAAAAGGTGTGTTCGTGGCTGATCGACTTCGCTCCCACGTCCTCGCCGATGTCGCTGTCGAACCAGCCGCCGGCATCGAGACCGCGCGATTTGCCGGCAAGCGCCGCGCCCAACGCGCCAAAGTTTTGCTGCAGCCAGCGTTCATCACGCGCCGCCAGGTCGCCGACTTTGACGATACCCTGCTCCTGCAGCCGCTTCTCCATGACTTTGCCGACGCCGGGAATTTTGCGCACCTCGAGTGGCGCAAGGAACTCCACTTCAAGCCCAGGCAAAATCCATAGCACACCGTTGGGCTTCGCCTGATCGGAACAGACCTTTGCCACCAGCCGCGAGGTGCCGATGCCGATCGAACAATTCAGCTGCGTTTCGGTTTTCATCACGCCATGAAGCGCGTGTGCGGCGCGCAGCGGTGGCCCATGCAGTCGTTCGGTGCCCGTCATGTCAACGTAAGCCTCGTCGATCGAGACCATCTCTAGTTTGGGCGAGAATCGGTTGAGCACCGAGTAGACTTTGCCAGAGTATTCGCGGTATCGGTCGGGATGTCCATCGACGAAGATGGCCTGCGGGCACAGCTTGGCCGCGGTACGCAGGGGCATCGCGGAGTGGACGCCGAACTTGCGCGCCGCATACGACGCCGCCGAGACCACGCCGCGCTCGCCGCGCTGTCCACCCACCACGACCGGTTTGCCCTTTAGCGATGGGTCGTACAGCTCCTCGACGGAGACGAAGAAGGCGTCCATGTCGACGTGGAAGATTGTGCGTTGCGCGTCAGCCATGCTGACGCCGATTGTAGAGCAACCGGACGGTTCTTCGCTTTAATTTCGCTTCCGTCCGACGCTGATGCGCGTGTGAACTGCCGCAGTCGCGGACGCCTCACGAACAACACAGCAATGCTGAGCGAAAGCGTTCGTGGGAAACGCAGCTTTCCTGATGGGCCTGCAGCAGCCGCAGCTTGTAGTCGATACCGGCTTGCCGGTACACGGAGCTTAGCAATTCCCCAACCTCCCAGAGATTGCGCTCCGCAATGCCCACAAGCGACGGCCCGGAGCCGCTGAGGCAGACGCCAAGCAGATCACGGTGTTCGAGCTCGAGCGCCGCCGCCAGCCCGGGAATGATTTTTTCCCGCCAGGGTTGATGCAAGCGATCGCCCAGCGCCAGCTTCAGCAGCGAATAGTTTTCGCTATGCAACGCCTGCAGCAGGAAAGCCACACGCTGCAGATTAAAGACCACGTCGGTGCGCGCGATGCTCTCCGGCAGCACGGCCCGCGAAGCCTTCGTCCCGAGAGGCACCTTGGGAGTCAGCACGACAAAGCCGAGGGCTTCGGGCCAGGGGAAGCGGGTCGCATGTACCGAGCCGTCGAGTAGCTGGCAGCTAACCGTCAGTCCTCCCAAGAGCGCAGCTGCTGCATTGTCGGGATGGCCTTCCAGAGCGCAGGCGGCACTCAACAGCGTGGGCAGAGGTACCGCTCCGCAGACCGCCTCATACAGGCGAAGTCCGGCGACGATTGCGGCGGCGCTGCTGCCGAGGCCGGCTTGCATGGGGATGTCGCTTCGCACCTCCACCAGCAAGGAAGGCAATGCCCGTGCATCTTCCCCGGCAAGGCTGCGATAACCGCGCTCGATGAAGTTCTCGCCGGGCGGCTGATGATCCAGGAAGCGAAACTGCAGCTCACCGTGTCCCGGCAGCTTTCTCACCCGGAGCACAAGATACAACTGGACGGCGACGGCCAGGGTGTCGAAGCCGGGACCGAGGTTCGCGATGGATGCGGGTACTCGAATTTCGAAATGCTCGAGGCCGCCTTGGGAAACGGGGAATTCTCTCCTGGGATTCATGCGCGCCACTCTCCTTGCATTGCAGGTTCTCCGAGTCGTGATTTCAAAATGAAGCTGGTGTCTTTCAGCGCGTGACCGGTAAGGACGGCCACTACCATCGCATCGCGATCGATCTTGCCTTGCTCGCGCAATTGGCGAAGCGCCGCGAGCGTGGTCGCCGAAGCCGGTTCGCACCCGATGCCCTCGCGCCCAATCACCGCCTTGGCTTCGGCGATCTCGTCCTCGCTGACATCCAAAACCAGTCCATTCGTCTGCTCGACGGCGCGCAAGGCCTTGTTCCAGGAGCGCGGGTTGCCGATGCGAATTGCGGTGGCGGCAGTCTCCGGCTCATCGATCGGCTGCAACTCGCGATTGCCGGAGCGCCACATCCTGGCCAGCGGGTTAGCGCCTTGCGCTTGTACGACAACCAGGCGCGGAAGCCGGTCGATGAAGCCTGCGGCAAGCAATTCCGCCAGCGCCTTGCCGAAGGCTGAGCTGTTACCCAGATTGCCGCCGGGTACGACGACGTAATCGGGCGGCTGCCAGCCAAGCTGCTCGAGCATTTCGAACATCGCGGTCTTCTGGCCTTCCAGCCGGAAGGGATTGATAGAGTTCAAGAAGTAGAGGCTGCCGTTGGCTTCGCGCAAAATGCGCTCCAACGCCGCATCGAAGCCGCCTGCGACATGCACTACCTCGGCGCCGAAATCAATGGCTTGCGCCAGCTTGTTTTCGGAGACGTGTCCAGCCGGCAGATAGACGCGCGCTCGCAGTCCCGCGCGCGCCGCATAAGCTGCCAGCGAGGCCGCGGTATTTCCGGTGGAAGCGCAGCCGACGACTCGCGCGCGCGAGAAAACCGCCTCGGTGACGCCGGTGGTCATGCCCAGGTCTTTGAAGCACGCGGTGGGATTCCAACCCAGATGCTTGAAGCGAAGGTTGCGCAGTCCTGCCCACGCCGCGCTCTTTCTTCCGTCGACTAGCGTGCTGTTTCCTTCCCCCATCGTTACCAGCTCGGAATAGCCGTTCGGCAGGAACTCGCGAAAACGCCAGACACCGCTGACGTCGCGCGGCTCGTAAGAGCATTTCCGTTGCAGCCAGATGCGCTTCAACTCCTCCGGCGCAATCGCGGGTGGCTCGACGGCTATCTCGAGCAGGTCTCCACAAGCGGGACACAAGGTCAGGCGATCGTGAAGCTCGAAGGCCGCGGCGCATTCCGGATTGGAACATCGCTGATGCATGAACTCTCCTTACGCCAGGATTGGCATGGCAATGGGTTGCTGGACGTGAAAGTCGAAGCGGCCGATCTCATCCAGCGCGGCCGCGAGGCGGCTTTGCGCGCAGGGCTCCAGCGTGATGACAAACGGCAGGGCTGAGCTGGGATGCCCCGGCTTCTGCAGCACGGCATACAGGTTGAGCTGATGGCGGGAGAACACCGTTGCCAGGGCCGCGATAATCCCCGGGCGATCGCGCACCACGAAGCGGAGATATTGAGGAGCTTCCACGTCCTGCGTAAGCTCACAGGGCGCGACTGGAGCCTCGTCAGGCAGGGTGTCTGGGTTGCGCCGATAAGCTGCGGCCTGAAGAATGTCGGAGATGACCGCGACCGCGGTCGGATTGCCGCCAGCACCATAACCGCCAAAGCTGGTTTCGCCTCCGAACTCTCCGGTGCTGACCACCAGATTCTGGCTGCCCGAAACCTTGGCGAACGGCGAGCTTTGCGGCACCAGCGAGGGCTGCACCCCCAGGTAGGCGCAACCGTCATAGAGCTGTGCAGTCGACAGCTGCCGGATCGTGCAACCCAGCTCGTGCGCATGCTCGAAATCGATGACATCGACTTTGCGAATCGATTGGCGATGGACCTGGTCTGGGCTGATCGCGATCTTCAGCCCGACTCGCGCCAGAATGGCCAGCTTGGCAGCGGCATCGTGCCCGTCGATATCGGCAGTGGGATCGGCCTCGGCGAAGCCGGCGTTCTGAGCCTCTGCGAGCGCAGCAGCGAACGACGCGCCTGCCTGCTCAATGCGGCTCAGGATGTAATTGCAGGTCCCGTTGAGGATGCCCCGAATCTCTGCCAGGCGGTCACCGGCCAGGCCGTGCTGCAGCGCCGAGAGCACCGGAATGCCCCCGGCAACCGACGCACCAAAGCCCAAGTATTGCCGGTTGTCGCGCGCCAATGCGAGCAGCTCCGACCCGAAATATGCGATCAGCTGCTTGTTGGCGGTGACTACGGACTTGCCCTTGCGAAGCGCGCTCGCCACCAATTCGCGCGCCGGCTCAAGTCCGCCGATGAGTTCGACGATTACGTCTGCGTCGGAATCCAGCACCCGCTGCAGGCTCTCAGTCCAGACAACGCGGGAAGGCATTCCGTCCAAGCGCTTGCGCGCGATATTGCGATTGCACATATGCGAGAGTCGCAGCGGATGAGCAGCCCCGCTCTGCGACAGCAGCCGGGCCACAGCGCTGCCCACAGTCCCCAAGCCAACGATGGCGACGCGGCATTGGCCTCCCGGGATTCTCTCCGGTGCAGCGGAAGCAAGCGGCCTCCCGGATAGCGATTGCCGTTTCAAGCGCGGCGTCGATTTCGGTGCTTGTTCCTGCTCTGCAGATATTCCTGCGACATGCATGGCACTCATAGCAGCTCCCTGAAAATGTTGTGAAGAAAAAAGACCCACCGGCCTCGCGGGCGGTGGGTCCAGGATCGCTTCGATCTGTCTCAGATCTTACGTACTATCGCCAATCCGGATGCCGCCCGATCGAATGATTGATGTGCATGTGCGCACACCTGTCCCCACGCTTGTTGTGCTCGTCGCGCGGGAACTCGGGCAGCAAACCGTCATAAGATGCGTTAATCTAGCCCAACTCCGCGCGGGTTGTCAAAAGAATTCTTGCGGCTGTATCGGTGCGTATCAATCTCTTTCCCAATCCGGGTAGTGAGTCAGTTTGAAATCTGAACGGTGAAAGGGCACGGCTTCAGCCGTGCCGAAAGGACGACGATGGAAGAGGGCTTTCAGGCCAGCTCTACCCTAACTTGGCCACTACCGGTTTCTGTGGGTCGGGTTTCAGAGTGTCGCCCGCTAAAGCGGGCTCTCACGAAAAGGACTGGCGTAGTGCGGCGCTGAAGAGCCGCACTACCCGATAAGGAGCGCTTTAGACGCTGGCCTGAAGGCCAGCTCTACCCGAACGGCTCGTCGCGCCAAGTCCCGTAGCGAGGACGGGGTTCTCACGCGCGGACACTTTAGCCGCGGTTGCCGCGGCTGAAGCCGCCGTCAATGGCGTACGGTTTCGCCGGACTGAAGCCCCCCGCTTCCACCGGTATAAATTCCAAACTGCACCACTACCGCCAATGCGGCATGGCTCCCTTCTCGAAATGTGGATCAGGTAAGATTTTGTTCCAGGACAGAATGTTGGCGTGGAGGGAACATGAAATGCTGCGGAGAAGTCATGCTTGGCGGTGCGCTGCTTTGCGCGACGATGTTGTTTGCGCTGCCTGCCGCTCATGCGCAGCAGAACGGGACTCCAGGCTCGGAGCTCTGGGGAGGCCGCGGCATTTCGGTTCGCAATGGAGCGTCCGGCGCTTCCATTGACTTCGATTGCGCGCGCGGCAGCACGGATCAGCCCATTCAACCCGACGCGAGCGGCGAGTTCAGCGTCTCCGGCACGTACACACCGGAACGCGGCGGTCCGGTGCGGCGGGACGAGGTTCCTGAGGATCTTCGCGCAACCTATAAAGGACATATCGTGGGAGACAGCATGAGGCTTCAGGTAGTTCTCGCCGGGAACGGTGGGGAGCTACCGCCTTTCACGCTGAGCCGCGGAAGCAGCGGACGCGTGGTAAAGTGCCGATGATGTTCGTCCCGGCGAACCGTGGTCCGCATTCTGTAAGAACGATTTCATGAAAACTTCCATCTACCGTCTCCTGCCATCACTGCGCTGCCGGTGGGTCCGCGCGGCCCTGTGTGGGCTTTTTGTAGTGATTGTTACGGCGTGCGCTTTCGCAGCGCCGCAGCCAGGCCCTGCGACGCAACGTTTTCTTATCGCTTCCGACCTGCATTTCAACCCTATGGCAGACCCCAAGCTGGTCGATCAGCTTAGTGGCGCTGCTCCCACACAGTGGGAGGCGATCCTGGAACGCTCCCAGCCTATGGCATTCAGCCAATACGGACAGGACACCAACTGGTGGCTGCTGCGTTCGGCGCTGGACGCAATGCGCCGTACCTTGCCGAATCCTCCCTTCATCCTGCTGACCGGCGACATGCTGGCCCACAACTTCTCATCGAAGTATCGGGAGACCGCGACCCGACATGATGCTGCTTCGTACCGCAGCTTCGTGCTTAAGACAATGGAATTTCTCTCTTTGCAATTGCGAAAGCGCTTCTCACGCGCGCCCATACTGCTTACGCCCGGCAATAACGACGACGATTGCGGCGATTACGGCATCGAAGCGGGTGGCGCTTTTCTGCACGATACGGCTGAGCTGGTTCGCAAGCTGGCACGCTCGGACGCGGAATTAGCAAGCGCATGGGACGCTCTCGGTAGCTACGACATTCCGCATCCGGCGCTTCGCAGTGCGCGCATCATCTCGCTCAATACGGTATTTTTCTCAAACAAATATCAAGCCCAGGAATTTGGTAAGGGCTGCGCCAACGTCTCCTCGTCCGCTCCCGACGATCTTTTTGCGTGGTTCGAAGCGCGTCTGGGCCGGGCCCAACAGGCCCACGAAAAAGTTTGGCTGATGTTCCATATCCCGCCGGGAATGGACGGATTCTCGAGCCTGGAGAAGTACGAGCAACTGGTGAACAACGACCACGACTCTCCGGCGCAGGCCTGCTCCTTGGCTTCGGTCCCGATGTGGACGCCGAAGTGGACGACGCGTTTCGACGAGTTGTTGGCGAAATATCAGGACACGATCGTGGCCGCCTTCGCCGGCCACACCCACACCGACTGGTTTCAGGTCCTCAATGCTTCGGCAAGCGAGCCGGGATTTGTCCTTATCAACCCGTCGATCTCGCCGGTATACAACCAGAACCCCTCATTCCGCGTGGGTACTTTCTCCAATGGTGGGACGCTGAGTGACCAATCGGTTTACTACCTCACCAATCTGATTTTTGCCGGCAAGAGCACGCCCGGCGAGTGGAAGCGCGAATACACGTTTTCCAGCGAGTGGAAGCTCGGAGGCATCACCGGAGCGAATCTTTCGAAGCTCTATCGGGATGTCGCGAGCGAAGACGCGGCGCAGTCGGAATGGCTGAAGCTCCTCAACGCCTCCAGCTCCGCGGCACACCTGCCGCCGGAGAGCGCGCCGGCGCTGTATTGTCCGAGTGAGGCGCTCACTCCCGAGTCCTACACGAGTTGCTTTTGTTCGGCGGTGAGTAAGCGGCGATAGCCAGTCAAGTGTTCGGTGGGCAGCGACACGATGGCCTCACGCACAGCCTTGGCCAGGTCAGCGACGCTGAAGGGCTTCTGAAGGAATGGGCCTCGCAGGAGAATGTCTCTGCGACTGGCGCTGTCTTGCACGTAACCGGACATGAACAACACCCGGATCTCTGGATACCGTTCCCCTAGTTCGCTTGCCAGCTGCCCGCCGCTCTTACCAGCCATTACCGCGTCGGTCAGGACCAGGCTTATCTCGCCGTTTGTCTGTTCGCACAACTTCAGGGCTGCGTCACCATCTTCCGCCTCCAGCACCCGATAACCCAATTGCTGGAGGCATTCACCTACATTGGCGCGAATGGATGCGTCATCGTCCACCAGCAGCACGAGTTGCCCGCAGACCGGAGCGTCATCGCCCGCGCGCAATGTCGGCAGCTCCGCCGTTGCGGTGGTCGCGGGAAAGTAGATCTTGAAGGTTGTGCCCTGACCAGGCTTGCTGAACACCCAAATGTAGCCGCCGCTCTGCTTGACGATTCCGTACACAATAGAAAGTCCAAGGCCTGTCCCTTTGCCCAACTCCTTGGTGGTGAAAAAAGGATCAAAGATCATCGGGAGCACGGCTTCGTCGATGCCGGTTCCGGTGTCGGTGACGGCCAGCATTACGTAGCGCCCCGGCTGCACCGGGGGGTGCTCGAGAGCGTAGGCCTCGTCCAGATCGACAGTCGACGTCTCGACGCGAAGCTCGCCGCCTTGCGGCATGGCATCGCGCGCGTTGACCGCGAGGTTGAGGATCACCTGCGTCAGCTGGTCCGGATCGAGCTTCGAATTTTCGACGTTCTCCGACAGATTAGTCACCAGCTCAATGTCTTCGCCGATAATCCGCCGCAGCATCTGCGCGGTCTCGCCAACCACGGCGTTCATGTTGATGATCCTGGGCTGCAGGATCTGCTGCCGGCCGAACGCCAGCATCTGGCGGGTCAGAGCGGCGGCTCGATCGGCTGCGTTAGAAACTTGCAGCAACGGCCTGCTGAAAGAGCTGTCGGGCGTGATTTGCCCCAGCATCATCTCCGTAGAAAGCTTGATGACCACGAGAATGTTGTTGAAGTCGTGCGCCATGCCGCCCGCCAGGCGCCCCACCGCCTCCAGCTTCTGCACCTGCCGGACCTGCTGCTCCAACTTGGCCTGTTGCGTCATGTCTTCAATATAGGAGGAGAAAAACTCCGGCACGCCATGATCGCTCGATATGCTGCTGCTGATGCGGACGGGAACGAGGCTCCCATCACGCCGTCGCATGCTGGTCTCCCATCCCTGCACTTGCCGATTGCGTTGCAGCACGTCAAGCAGACGCTCGCGTTCTCCGGCGTCGGCATAGAGTTGTTGTGAGAGGCTGAGTTGTTGTGCCTCCTCCAGGCTATAACCGCCCAGCATCTGCAGCAGAGCCGGGTTCGCGCTCCACAGCCGGTCATCGGCGGTGGTCGATTGGGCGATCCCGAATGGAGCACTGTCGATGAGGAACTTGAGGGTCGCCTCCGAATTTCGCAGCGACTGCTCCGTATGGTGCTGTTCGGTCACATCCAGCGCCAGGACCATCTCTCGACGAAAGTCCAGGGCGTCATACTGAAACGCCATGACCTCCACCATCAGCACGCTGCCATCTTTTCGGCGATGGCGCACCCGGCCGGAGCGAGTCTGGCCAACGTGACGCCGGAGGACCAGCTCCAGAAATTGCGGAACATCTTCCGGCGGTCGAATTTCGGTGAGGGTCATCGCCAGAAATTCTTCGCGCGAATATCCATATGCGTTTACCGCCGCCTCGTTTACTTCCAGGAACTGGAGCGTCTTCCGGTCATAAACCCACATGGGAAAGGGAATCGCGAGGAATACAAGCTCATTACGATGTTCGCAACTCCGCCGTGCGACTCGCTCTTCGACCAATCGTGATTTCAGGCTCGCGATCTGCCTGTTGTGGCAGACACAAATCGCGATAAGGAAGAGGAATGCAGAAGCCGCGACAATAAGAAGTACTAGAGTAGAGGACTGCATGACGGCCAGATCCACAGTTACCATGGTGCAAATCGCAAAAGGCCGGGACGAATGGACCGTGCTCGACACCACAGATTGGGCCAGCAGGGGTGAAGCGCGGGTCCTCACTCGACCTGATCCTGGGCGCAAACGGAGTCCCGACCTGCTTGGATTGCGGGACTCGATAGCAGCTATTAGACCAAGCTGCCCGCCACACTGCTGTGATGTAAGGCACAAATCAGGTTCGGCGGCTACAACCATCGTGTGACCGGTTCTATATGCGATCAGGTCATCGTTCACAGCTGCAGCTTCGATTCAGGCAGCTCGAAATGGAGAGAATTCTTGGGCAGGAATTCTCGCAGGGGGCAGTGCGCGCAATCGGGACCTACGCGATAGCAATAATGTTTTCCGAGCTGGACAAAGAAGCCGTGCATTTCGTTATAGACCTGCGCAAGGCGACTGCGCTGCGCTGTGCTGATTGGCGAGGGCTCATGGGCCGGTGGCGCATCCGCTCGTAGGCTTCGAGGCGACCGGACGATCCGCTTCTCTTGCGCCAGTGCGCGTTCCACTAGAGCGCGAACATCGTCGTACTTTGCGGCGCTTCCGATGGCGGCATGACGTTCCAGCACCCGGCGAGCATACGCATCGACTACGAAGATCTCGTGCCGCCCGGCATAGAGCAGAATGGCGTCGGCGGTCTCCGGGCCGATGCCGTTCAGCGCTAGCAGTTCGCTTCGCAGCTGTTGCGTAGGCGCTGAAAACATCTTCTCCAGCGAGCCCCCGTAGTTCTCGCCGACATATTCGACAAACGTCTTCAGCCGCTGCGCCTTCTGGCGATAGCAGCCTGAAGATCGCACGAGTTTCTCGAGCCGGGAGAGGCGCAGCGTGCCGATGCCGGTCAGGCTTAACCGGCCAGCCGAACGCAATGTTTGCAGCGCGCGTTCCACATTTCTCCAGGAAGTATTCTGGGCAAGGATTGCGCCTACAATCACCTCGAACATTGTCTCCGCCGGCCACCAGTGCTGCGGTCCCCAGCTACGCGCCAGCTTGCGGTAAATGGAGCGGAACACAGCGTCCCCTTCTGTTGCGGTGCGTCTAGTCTTCATCGCATGAAGCCTGAGTTCCTATACTAGAAGCAAAGCTTCCACCCGTATGATGGATTAGTCGATGGATCTGTCCGATGCGCAACGTAATCCGTTTCATCTGGAACTCGGCACGTGGACATCGCCTGGCGCCCTGGCGAAGCCCTTACCTGCGCTGGCGTATCGAGACCTATACCGGGATCAAGATGCAGAGCATCGGCTTTCTGGAGTTCTTCGGATTCGTGTGGCGCGAGCGGCGTGAGCTGCTGCGTTTTCTGAAATGGACGGCCGAAATGGAGCACTACGCCCGGGCCAAACCGAAGAATCCCTAGACGCAGCGCGCGGCTCTGCGAGTGCCGGCTACGTCAGGCCGCGATGCTGGTTGCGGCTTGCTCGGCATAGCGGACCTTGCCGCTGTAGGCATCGACGGAAGCATCGCGCAGTGCGATGTCGATGCGCGACATGGCCTCATTCGCGAGCCGGTTGGATTCGGCATCATTGGAGCGTTGCACCGCAAGAAACAAGGGAAATACCGCGTTGCGCACGTGGTGGTTGAGCTCGGCGATGGCCGCCGCTTTTTCCATCGCGAAGCGAAAATGGCTTTCCTCCTGGTTGAGCTGAAACGCCAGCCCGGCGACGATCGCGACCAATCCCGCGACACTATTCGCGACCAGGATTGAGATGACGATCCGGCGCTCGTGTCCGAGCAGGGCCAGGTCAACGGCCATTCCGGCAATCAGCACGGCGATGCCGCCCATCAGAGCCAAAACAAACTTGCTGATTCGGTCCCTCATGCCTCCTCCTCCTGTCGACGAAGGTGACGACAATGCCGGCTACCGGCAGTACCTAGATGAGATGCATGAACCCGAGCCAACTCTGTTCGATCGCAGCCCGAAGACGGCTTTCAGAGTTGCTGGGTGTAGTGGCGGTTTTCGATAATTATCAAACCCGTAGCAACCGGTGGATATCGATGTCTTCATTTGCCAAGAACCTGCCGCCGGGCTGGATATTCAGTCCGAAGCGCGCGGGCATCAAAAACGAGCCGCGGGTTTGAAGCCGACGGCTCAAGTTTTTTGACGGCATTATCGCGTGTTAGAAGGGCGCGCGGAGAGCGAGTGGCAGGGAACAACGCGTCGAGGTCGGGAGAGGCATTGATACGATTACCTCTCCCTCCTCCCCTTGGACATCCGGTTTCTTGCGTCCCGGTGTTGCAGAATGAACCGTCAACTGGTGATGCCTGTTTGCCCCAAAGCGCGCTTACGGGTTCCGCACGAAGCCGTGATGCACGTTGCTGGCGTCGATGTACTGTCCGGTGATCGCCCCAAACATGTTGGGGGTCGCAGGAAAGGTGCCCTGACCAGCGGCCGTTCCCGCCCCCGGAGCGTCAAAGGTGGAGATAGCGCCGAACCGGTTCCGCACGAAGCCGTGGTTCACGTTGCTCGAGTCGACAAATTGTCCTGTAATCTCGCCTAGCAAGTCGATACCCTCAGGTACGGAACCCTGGCCGGAGCCTGTGCCCGCTGCCGAAACGTCGAAGGTGGCGATGTCGCCCAACCGATTCCGCACGAAGCCGTGATTCACGCCGCTGGAATCGACGTAGTTTCCCGTAACCGCCTCCAGGTCATTGATGCTTGCGCCGCCGGTGCCCTGGTTGGGGCCCGTGCCTGCGCCCGGGGCGTCGAATTCGGCGATGGTGCCATTCGCATTGCGCACGTACCCGTGCAGCGCGCCGCTGGCGTCAAGATAACTTCCGGTGACCGCTCCCTGCAGGCTGAGGGCGCTTGCCACTGCGGTATTGGTGAATACGGAACCCGGAGGATCGAATGAGGTGAAGGTCCGGTAAGGCGGAGCGGTGACGAAGCCGTGCGATACGCCGCTTGCGTCAATGTAGTTTCCGGCGATCTCCCCGCGCAGATTGACGTTGCCCGCGACGGTTCCCTGGCCGGCGCGTTGCCCCGCATGCGGATCGTTCAAGATGGTGAAGTTGTTAAATGGAGCAGCCGTCACGAAGCCGTGAGACACGTTATTTGCGTCAATGTAGAAACCGGTAATCACACCGAACCGGTTGATGCTGAAAGTGATTGTGCCCTGGCCGGCGGCTGTGCCCGCACCCGGAGCGTCAAATGTGGTGAAGGTGCTGGGCGAAGCACAGCCCGAAACGCACTGGAAGCCGTGAAACACGTTGCCATTGTCAACGAAGGATCCCACGACAGTCCCCTGCGGGTTGATGCCAAAGCCCCCGGTGCCCTGGCCGGCACCTGTGCCCGCGCCCGGAGCGCTAAACGTGGTGATGGTTTGAGCGCCTGCCAAACCACATGCAAGAAATACGACACTTACTACCTTCCAAAGCTGCATTCGATTCATAACTCCTCCTGGGTTGAATTGAAGTGAGTGATCATGCTGGAAGCCCTTAGAAGCAGCGGCCCGCCTGCCTGGCGTAGTCCAACAGTGAAATGTGCAATTCGGAGCAGACACATGCGGTGTTCATTGCATGGCGTGTACGAAGGCATGTGAGCGGCCATCGACTTACGCGATCGGCCGCCTGATCTCAGCTTTCGTTACGGCAGGGATGAAATTGGAGATGGAGTGCTTGCGGGGCAGTGCGATCACACGAAGGCATGATTGGAAGCCGCATTCGTTCCCCCGACGCGATTGCGGAAAGCCGACGCAGTTCTACAAGAAAGCGGACGTGAGCAGCGCCGAGTCTATGGAAAACTGGATAGTGCTGGCATTGTGCAACTGGTTGTATATCACAACTAGATGTCTAACACTTCTTATCCGCCAGCACAACTAGTTATCATATGCAACCAGTTGTACTATCCTTGGAGCAGGCAAACTCCCCGCGGAGGAGACAGAGTGCACAAGGATCACAGGTCGGGCTGCGTTATCAACCGGACGGTCGAGATCTTCGGCGACCAGTGGAGTCTGCTCGTCATCCGCGACATGATTTTCATGAACCGAAGGCATTTTCGCGAACTCCTGACCCAGTCGGTGGAAGGGATTGCGTCGAATATCCTGGCCGATCGCCTTCAAAGACTTGTGCAGCAAGGGATCATCGTCAAAGCGCAGGACGCCAGCCATAAACAGAAAGCCATTTACAGCCTCACCGAAAGAGGCATCGAATTGCTCCCTCTCCTGATGGAGATGGTTGCGTGGGGGCACAAGTGTTTGCCGGGCTCCAGGCTAAGGGGCCTCGCCCAGGTCCTGGCGGAAGGAGGACCGAAGCTGAGGGCAGAGTTTATGTCTGAACTTCGCGAAACGCATCTTCCGAAGTCAGGCGCCAAGAAAAAGGTTCGACCTCGGACCAAATCTACTCGCAACTCCGCAATGCAGAAGCTTCAGGCAACCTACAAAACGGAACTGGCCAGGAGATGAAGGTAGTGAGCCACGAGCATCGGATAAGATCGCAGAAGGCGCCTAAGAGCAGGGCACCTCAAGATAATTGGCGTGGAGTGCCGAAGATATTGCCACTGGAGTCCAGCGTGACGCCGGCGTTCGGCTCGCCGCCGTCGGCTCCGCCGGTAAAATCGGCCCGCGACGTGATGGATTACACCCATGAAATTGGTAATGTTGTAATCAGGGCGTGGGATTTTAAAGATCTCTTCGTCCGAAGTCAGGTTTGAATCAGGCGACCAGGAATGTCTACGCGGAGCATGTAGTAGCGTTGAGTTCGAAGCTGCCGATTCGCGGACGGCTGATGAATCCGATCCAGCAGATTCCGCGAGTTCCGTGGCTGCCAGTCAGACTTTAAACATGCCTATCTCTCCCGCACGCATGGCTGCCTTCGACATCCTGCTGCGGGTGGACCGTCAGGACGCGTATGCCGATGAGCTACTGCACTCGGGACGACTGGAGCGGCTGAGCAAAACCGATCGCGCGCTCACGACGGAGCTTGTGATGGGCGTGCTTCGATGGCGGTCGCGCCTGGACGAGTCAATCTCGTTGGCTGCCGGGCGGCCGCGGGACAAGCTCGACGCTGAGGTGCTGACGGCGCTGCGAGTGGCAGCCTACCAGTTGGGATATCTCGACCGCATCCCTGCGCACGCGGCCATCAACGACAGTGTGGAGTTGGTGAAACGCGCCCGCAAGCGATCGGCCGCACCCTTTGCGAATGCAGTGCTGAGAAAGCTGTCGGGGATCGAGGTCGAGAAAGCTTGGGATTCCATCGAGTGGACGCCGGCGATACTCGCCTGCGAGTTCGCGCATCCGCAATGGCTGGTGGAGCGTTGGGTGGCTGAATACGGCACAGAACGCGCGTACCGGGTCTGCCGGCAGGATCAGCGAGTCCCAAACACCGCGGTCCGCTTTGACGATACGACCACCGAAGCCGAGCTGCGCAACGAGGGTGTTGAACTCGTGCCGGGAGCGCTGGTCGCGGGTGCGCGAGTGGTCGTCGCGGGCGATATTGTGCGAACACAGGCCTTCGCTGGCGGACGTGTTTTTATTCAGGATGAGGCATCGCAGCTGGTGGCCCTGCTGGTCGGTACCGGCTCGCGCCTGCTGGACTGCTGCGCCGCGCCTGGTGGCAAGACCGCCATTCTGGCGGCACGCAATCCCACGGCGCAGATCGTCGCCACCGAGGTCAACGCACATCGCGCCGAGTTATTGCGCAGGCGGGTGCGGGCAGCCAACGTCGAAGTTGTGCAGGCGGATGTGCTCACCCGGCCGCCGGGCGAAGGATTTGATCGAGCTCTGGCCGACGTGCCGTGCTCGGGCACGGGCACGCTGGCGCGCAATCCAGAAATCAAGTGGCGGCTCAAGCCGGAGGATCTGGCCGATCTTCAAAAGCGCCAACGCGCGATCCTGCGGACGGCGCTGCGGCAACTCACGCCGGGCGGCCACGCCGTCTATTCCACCTGCTCCCTGGAACGCGAAGAATGTGAAGCGGTGGTCGAAGAGGTCCTGCACGGCGAGCCTGGCTATACGCTGCTCCACTGCCGCGACGAACTCGAACGCTTGCGCAGCTCCGGCGAACTGGCGTGGAAGAACATTGACTCCTTGCTCAGTGGCAAGTTCCTGAGGACCATTCCAGGAGTGCATCCCTGCGACGGTTTTTTCGCAGCAGTGGTGCAGAGGCAGTGATTGGTGGTGGGTGTCGGCAAGTTAAGGCTCAGCGACAAGCGGGAATTGGCGACTAAGAACCGAGAACCGCAAAGCAAAAGGCCGGCACGGGCCGGCCCTTCACGAGGAAAAAGAGCAGCTACTTCTTGGGTGCGATCGCGTCCTTGGCGGCCTTGGCCACACGGAACTTCACCACGGTCTTCGCGGGAATTTTGATCGCTTCGCCGGTCTGCGGGTTGCGGCCCATGCGCGCCTTGCGATTCGACTTCACCAGCCGGCCCAGTCCGGGCACGATGAATACGCCATTCTTCTTCGTCTCTTTAATGGCGACTTCCGCCAATGAATCGAGAAATGCTGCGGCCTGCTTGTTGTTGAGCTCGTGCTTCTCCGCCATATGACGGACCAGCTGGGTCTTGGTCATGCCTGTTGCCATTGGTACTCCTCCTTGAAATCGAGCACTAGAATTGCTCCGAGTGTGCGTATCCTATACCAACCACCGCACGCTGCAAAGCACTTTTCTCCTTATTTTATGCGGTTTTTTCCACAGGAGGGCCAGAAAAGGCAACATTCATGCGGGTTCAAAGAGGGTGGTGAGTCTGGGAGAGGCTTTCTGCAGGGCCAACGTGAGCACTTGCGAGGTGGCGCTTCTCTCGTATCGGCGCTAGTCCGGAGTTCCCGCTATGGCGGATGCGAGCCAGAAGTTCCGCCATAGCGCTGGTTTATCAGTACTCGGCCAGATGCACCATGGCCCTGTAGAGGTCCTCCGCCTGCGGCAGGATCTCGTCTTCCAATATTGGCTGATAGGCGACGAAGGTATCCTTCGCGGCGACGCGCTTCACCGGTGCGTCCAGTTCGTCGAACAGCTCATCGGCAACACGGGCGGCGATCTCGGCGCCGTATCCCCAGCTCAGCATGTCTTCGTGGGCAACGATGACGCGGTTCGTCTTCCCGACGGAGGTAGCAATCGCTTCCCAGTCGTAGGGACTCAGCGTGCGCAGGTCGATCAGTTCCACGCTGACACCGTGCTCACGCTCGATACGTTGCGCAGCCTGCAGCGCGCGCGGTACCACGGCGCCGTAAGTCACGACTGTCATGTCGTGTCCGGGACGCACGATCTTGGCCTTGCCGAACGGGACCATATAGTCCGGTCCGGGATAAGGCGCCCGTCCGAAGGTCTCGCGGTAGAGACGCTTGTGCTCCAGGAACATCACTGGATCGTCGCAACGGATGGCGGTACGCAATAATCCATTCGCGTCGAGCGCGTTGGAGGGAAAGACGACGCGCATACCCGGCGTGTGCGTGAAGAGGCTCTCGCCGCATTGCGAGTGATAGATGGAGCCGCCAGTGAGATAGCCGCCAATGGCGACGCGCACCACCGCGGGAGAGGAGAACGCATTGTTCGAGCGCCAGCGCATCAAGGGCAGCTCGTTGCGAAGCTGCTGCATGGCAGGCCAGATGTAGTCGAAGAACTGGATTTCGACTACCGGCTTCAGGCCGCGAGTAGCCATGCCGACCGCACGGCCCACGATGTTCGCCTCGGCCAGCGGGGAATTGAAAACCCGGTCTGAACCGTAATCGCATTGCAAGCCGGCAGTAAGCTTGAAGACGCCGCCCTTGCCTTTCACCTGCTTGTCTTTCAGGTACGCCTCGCGGCTGCAATCGGCGACATCCTCTCCGAACATAACAATCCGCGGGTCGCGCTTCATCTCATCTTTCAGGCAGGCGTTGATGAGGTCGGCCATGGTCTTCTCTGCAGCGGCGCCCTTGTCAGAGGGAGTGGGATGCGCGGCTTCCGTCTGAAAAGCTGACGAGGCGGGATCAAGATCGGGGGAGTACACGAAATCCTTGTACGACCCGGGTTCGGGCAGTGTCGCCGCGAGAGCGCGGTCGCTTGCCTCCTGGATTTCGCCGTCCACATCTTTCTCCAGATTGTCGATTCCTTTCTCATCGAGGATCCCTTCGCGAATCAGAAACAGCTGGAATCGCGTGATAGGGTCACGCTCGACCTCTTGCTGCCGTTCCGAATCCGGGCGGTAAAGCTTCTCGTCGTCCGAGAGGGAGTGCGAATAGGGGCGAATCACATGCCCGTGAACGAAGGCCGGACCGTTGCCGGCGCGGATGTACTCGACGGCCTTCTTGAACGCAGCGTAGCTGACCAGGGGGTCGGTGCCGTCGATCTCGTCGAAGTGGATGTTGGGGAATCCGTTCACCAGTTTGCTGATGTTCCCGCCGGCGGTGCCCACCTCGACGGGAACGGAAATGGCGTATTCATTGTCCTCAATCACGAACAGCACCGGCAGTTTGAGATTGGAGGCGGAGTTCAGCGCCTCCCAGAATTCGCCCTCGCTGGTGGTGCCGTCGCCGCAAGAGACGTAAACCACTTCATCGCCATGGAAGGCGATATCTTTGAACTGTCGGTAATCGCCGCTGCCGTTTGCAGCGGCCTCAGGATGCCGGCTGAAGTACCGGCCCGCTTCAGCGCAACCGACCGCCTGCAGGAACTGGGTTCCCGTCGGCGACGACTGACTCACGATATTGAGTTTCTTGTGTCCCCAATGCGAAGGCATCTGGCGACCGCCGGAGTTTGGGTCGTCCGCAGCGCCGACCGCCTCCAGCAGCTGCTCGTAAGGCGTCATCCCCAATGTCAGGCAGAGTGCGCGATCGCGATAATACGGATAGAACCAGTCATAGCTGGGCCGCAAGGCCAACCCGGCGGCAACCAGAAACGCTTCGTGCCCGGCGCCCGAAATCTGGAAGAAGATCTTCTGTTGCCGCTTGAGCAGGATTTCGCGGTCGTCAAGCTTGCGCGAGAGATACATCCAGCGGTAAATGTCGACCAACTGCTGTGAGGTGAGACCTTCGTATTTCTCGGAGCGTTCGGCCGGTGCGGCGACAGCCTTGGGCGGTGTTTTTGTGGTTGCCATCCAATACCTCAAGTGAAGATGAGACTCGACATGCAGTCAGGGAAACGTAACTTATTGTAACGCCCAGCGCTGGGCCGGCGCTCCTCGGCGAAAGCAGACTCCTAAGCTGGATCGGTTTACCCCAGGCGATCCACACTGTGCTTCAGTCCAAGCCTCTTCGCCTTTCGAACCGGGATACGCAGCCTCAGCCGCTGGCTATACTGGAAGCCGATGATACGAATCGCCCGCGCTATTCCACACGACAGGATCCGTCTTGTTATTTTCGATCTTGATGGCACGCTGATCGATTCCGAGCGAGACCTCGCGGCGTCGGTAAATGCCATGCTGATGCGCTACGGCCGCAGGGAGCTGCCGCTCGAGGTGATCGGGACTTACATCGGCGACGGCGCGCCGATGCTGATCCGTCGCGCCTTGGGCGACCCCGCCGACCGCGAGTTTCTGCAGGAGGCGCTGAACTTCTTTCTGGCTCATTATCGCGAGCATAAGCTGGACACCACGCGGCCGTACCCGGGAATAGAGCCCATGCTGCAGCAGTTGCTGCACGCAAATACGAAGGGGGGCCGCAAGCTTGCGGTGCTCACCAACAAGCCGGTGAAGGCGTCGCGCGACATTCTTGCGGGACTTGGGCTGGGAGAAAGCTTCTTCCGGGTCTACGGTGGCAACAGCTTCGAGACGAAGAAGCCGGATCCGCTGGGGGCGAGCATCCTGCTGCGCGAGTTCGGTGCGGTGGCGGAGGAAGCCGTCATGGTGGGCGATTCGCAGGTGGATGTTCTTACTGCGCGCAATTCCGGAATGTGGAGTGTGGGCGTGACCTATGGCTTCGCGCCGAAGTCGCTGGAAATAGCGGTGCCGGATGTGCTGGTGGATACGCCGGCGGAGCTGGCTGGCGTTCTGACTGGAAACCTGGACAGCCAGGCGCCCGCAAGCAACAAGACCATGGGATAACACTCCAGCGTGTAACGCGGCTCAGGATTCGGCAGGGTTCCCAGAAAAGCCGAGCGCATCGCGGCGAACAACAACATCAGCCCGAGATATTTCGGCCGCGGGCCGCGAACCGCGCCGAGAATCGCGGCCGCAATGAACAGCAGATTCAACATTCCCCAGAGGGTCGCGACGGTGGAACTCTCCGTATCGTTGGCGAACTCCCACCAACGGGAGTTAAGGGGCAGCATCTCCGTCCTCGGGCGTAGCCACATGTCCGCGATCCGCAGGATCGGCAGCCACAGGTAGTAACGCAGCCGCCCTTCGCGAATTCGAGCATTGGCCAATTGCTGGAAGCGCGTGTTGAGCTCGGGATTAACGACCAGCAGCTTGTTATAGCGATCGATGAGATTCGCTGTCTGCTGGCACTGCTCGGGATCATCGCATGCCCGCGCCGGAAGCGTACTCAGCTTAATTTTGTCGCCGGGAACTTGCCAGTAGACCTCTTCGTTGGACACATAGTCGGCTGCCCAGGTGCGAACCCAATTATCGAAGCCGTCCGGCACGAACTCATCCGGGTCACTCGCGGATTGCGGTACCAGCGGCTGAAAACGATGGAAGTCGCGCCAGTTACGCAGGGTCCAAGGGAGGAGCGGGGCCAGCGAGATTGCGAGCACCAACACTCCCGCCCAGAGTAAATGCGCACGCTCAGACGGGAAGCGCCACATCCTCCATGCCAGGTACAGCCCGAGCGACGCCAGCAGGATGCCTCCGTCGGGGCGCAGCAGAATTCCGCATGCCATAGCCACTCCGCACCACACCCAGGCCGGCCACGCAGGACTGCATTGTTCAATGGCATTCCACCCGGCTGCGGCTGCATCGAGGGCGACGGCGACAAAGAAGATACTTAACGTCTCCGCCAGCGGAGCAGCTGTGTAGTTGGCGGTGAAGGGGCACAGCGCCGCCAGCAGAAATGCGGTGCGAGCGGCGTGGGCTGATACCGTCCTGCGCGTCATATCGGCGATAAAAAAGCATGTGGCCACGTCGATGACGATCTGGACGAGCAGCACGGCGTTGTAGTGTTCTTTCCCAAAAAGCACGAAACAGGTCGCGAGAAACGCGGGATAGCCCGGAAGGCGAATCAGTGTTGGCCGAACACCCTCAGAGTGGGTCAAACCGAAGATGCCCTGCTCGATCCAGTTCTTGGCGATGTCGCCGTAGACGAGCGTATCGCCGGTGACATGCGGGAATTTGAAGAAAAAGAACAGCCGCAGTGCGACGGCAGCCAGCGTAATCAGGAGGAAGAACGGTGCATGGTCGTGAACCAGGCGCCAGAACAACGGAGGCGTGACTCGGGTTGACGCTTGGTTCCGCGGCGCTCTCACGTGGGGAATATAGCAGGCGGTAGAGAGTCCGTTTCGGTATCGGTCCGCTCGCCGTCCGCGGAGACGACACTGCAGCGGCGGAAAGCGCGGCCCGGCCTAAAGGAGGTTGCGAGTCTTCTTGGCCGTAGTCGTGTTTCTACACGCAAGGATTAACGGAAGGAACGAGGAAACACCTGATCCGCTACGGCTTGCCAGTTTGCTCTCCCCACTCCCGGCAAGTACGATTAAGCTGAATTCGCAAGAATGCCGTATTCCAAACAAATCTTTTTCGATCCCGAAAGCAAGCGCTGGCGACGTCTGCGTCTGCTGTTGGACGCAAGTGTCATTCTCGTTACCCTGCTGATTGTTTGCTTCGCCCTTACGGTTGTCCGGCCATCGACTGTACCGGGAGTCGCGCTGCCGGAGGTGAAGCGGCCTTACCACGCGCTCAAGGCGGACCAGAAGCGCAAGCCTCCGCGGCGACTGAACACGCACCGCAAGAGCAAGACCCCTGCCTCGCAAGTCGCCTTGAACTCCGACGAAGGGATTCGAGGCGCGTTCTATGTGCAGTGGGATGCGGCCAGCTTCGCCTCACTGAAGGAATACTATCCGCAGCTCGACCTGCTGTTTCCCGAGTGGATGCATGTGCTGACGGCCGATGGACGTTTGCAGGCCGTCACCGAGATGAACACGCTGTACGACATCATCGACAGCAAGGGCAAGCCGCGGCCCGTCGACGACAAGCTGATGGCATTCCTTAAGAATGAGAAGGCGACGACAGAGGTCTTCCCGCTAGTCAACAATTTCGACCCCATCGTTAATCAGTGGAATCCCGATCTGACGGCGCGGTTTTTGGCCGATCCAGCGGCCCGCAAACGCTTCCGCGAAGAGCTGCTGACGTTTCTGGCAACCGACCAATTTAAGGGAATTACCCTCGATATCGAGGGCTTCCCAGACGCTTCGCGCGGCGACTATCACGTGCTGGTGGAAGAACTCCACGACGATCTGCAGGCCAAGGGACTAAAGCTGTATGTCGTTGTTCCCATCAACGAAATCGCCAACTACCCTCAGATTGCGCAGGTCTCCGACGGGATGATCCTGATGAATTATGACCAGCATTATCCGGGAGGGGACTCCGGTCCGGTCGCCGGGCAGGATTGGTTCGTGAAGAACCTGCAGGAAGCGCTGAAGGTCATCCCGAAAGAAAAAATCATCTGCGCCATCGCTAACACGGGTTACGACTGGGCAATGAAGCCAGGGCAGAAGAAGGGCTCACCGCCCGAAGACGTGCACAGCGTCTCGGCGCAGGAGGCCTGGCTGGAAGCCGCCGATTCGGACACGGACGTCAACTTCGACGACGACGCGATGAATCCGCACTTCGCCTATCTCGACGGCAACGTCCGCCACGACGTCTGGTTTCTGGATGGCGTCACCGCATTGAATCACATGCGCGCGGCGCACGCACTGGGTATCGATACCTTCGCCCTTTGGCGGCTGGGCTCGGAAGATCGATCGCTCTGGGCGGTATGGGACAAGCCATTCGAGGCCGGCGCCACCGATCGCCTAAATGCCGTGCCTCCCGGCCAGGACGTGGATGTCGAAGGTAACGGAGAGATCCTGCGCATTCAGTCGCGACCGGTTGCCGGCGAACGCAAGATCACGGTCGATCCCGACAGCCACTTCATCACGGACGAAATTTTTCAGAACCTGCCGTCGCCCTATGTGGTTGACATGTACGGCGGGACACAGGAGAAGAAAGTCGCCATCACCTTCGATGACGGCCCCGATCCGGAATGGACGCCGCAGATACTCGACGTGCTGAAAAAATACGGCGCGAAGGCGACTTTCTTCCAGATCGGTGCCGAAGTAGAGAAGTTTCCCAGAGTCGCCAAACGCGTTTACGCGGAAGGCCATGAAATCGGCAATCACACATTCACCCATCCCGACATCAGCAACATCTCAAAACGTTACTTTCAAGTTGAGCTGAACTTGACGGAAAGGCTCTTCGAGAGCAAGTTTGGGGTCAAACCGGTGCTGATGCGGCCGCCTTACGCGATTGACGAGGCGCCGGACACGGCGGACCAGGTCCGGCCGCTCGAGGTTGCGCAGGACCTGGGATACGTGGCGGTAGGAGAAAAGATCGATCCCAACGATTGGCGCGACAATCCGCGACGTCCCGCCAAGGACATAGCTGACGATGTCCTGGTGAACCTGCCTCCGTGTACGCCTGGAAATTTGCGCTGCGGCAACATCATCCTGCTGCACGACGGCGGGGGCGATCGCAGCCAGACGGTGCTCGCGCTGGACATGATTCTCAGCGGACTTCAGCAGCGCGGCTACCAGGTAGTGCCGGTTTCCGAGTTGATGGGCAAGACGCGCGCTGACGTAATGCCGCCGATCACTACCAACGAGCGTTGGGCTGCCTGGGTCGACAGCCTTAATTTCTCGCTGTTCGGGTTGCTGCAATCGTTCATCATCTTCGTCTTTTTTGTCGGCGACTTACTGATGAGCGGACGCCTCGTATTAGTGGGCGCCCTCGCCGTTTACGATCGTGTGCGCCGGCGCGACCCGAGCTTCGACCCGCACCACCGTCCCGCCGTCGCCGTCCTGATACCGGCTTACAACGAAGATAAAGTGATCGAGCGAACGGTGCGCTCTGTGCTCGACTCCGATTATCCCTACCTGCGTGTGATCGTGATCGATGATGGTTCGAAAGACGCCACGCTCGAGGTGACGTGCGCAGCATTTGCAAAGGAGATTAAAGAGGGGCGCGTGACGGTGCTCACCAAGCCTAACTCTGGAAAAGCTGACGCACTGGACTACGGCCTGGAGCAAGTGAGTGAAGAGCTGTTTGTCGGCATCGACGCCGACACGATCATCGCCCCCGATGCGATTTCGAAGCTGGTGCCGCATTTCAGCAATCCCAAGGTCGCCGCTATTGCCGGCAATGCGAAGGTCGGGAACCGTGAAAATTTATGGACGCGCTGGCAAGCGCTGGAATACATCACCAGCCAGAACTTCGAACGCCGCGCGCTGAATACGCTGAATGCAGTAAGCGTGGTGCCCGGCGCGATCGGCGCCTGGCGTACCGCTGCAGTTCGCCAGGTCGGCGGCTATCAGCACGACACCGTCGCCGAGGACGCTGACCTCACGATGGCGCTGCTGCAGGCCGGCTACTATGTGAATTACGAGGACCGTGCGCTGGCCTATACCGAAGCGCCGACCACCGCGAACGGTCTCATGCGGCAACGCTTTCGCTGGTCGTTCGGCATTATGCAGTCGGTCTGGAAGCACATTGCCGCGGTGAAGCAGAAGGGTGCGCTGGGCTGGGTTGCCATACCCAACATGATCATCTTCCAGATCCTGTTGCCGCTGGTTTCGCCCTTCATCGACATCATGTTCGTTGTCGGCGCGCTGAGCTACTTTGTAGACAAGTACCGCCATCCTGAATCCGCCAACCCCGCCGATTTCCATAAGCTCGTGGTCTACTTCCTGCTGTTCATGGTGATCGACTTTGTCGCGTCAACAATCGCCTTCACCTTGGAACGGCAGCAGCCCGGCGGTAAGCGCGACTTCCTGCTGCTGGGGCACGTTTGGCTGCAGCGCTTCGCATATCGCCAGCTGTTCTCGCTGGTGCTGATCAAGACGCTGAAGCGGGCCATGGAAGGGCGCGGCTTTGCCTGGGACAAGCTGGAGCGCACGGCTAGTGTGAAGCAACCGATCGCCCTTCCGCGCGAGAGGCGGGCGCAGTGAGCCCTCCCCCCCATCGCACCAACCACGGGCGCACTGGGGGCCCGTTGCCAAGTCCCACGCTCGACATGGGCGTTTCGGTCGCAGGTATCGATTTCAAGAACCCCGTGCTTGCCGCCTCCGGCAGTTTCGGCTACGGGGTGGAATTCGAGGACATCGTCACCCTCAGCCGGCTGGGCGGCTTCGTCACAAAGGGCCTATCGCTCGAGTCCATGGCCGGCAATCCTCCGCCGCGCCTTTTCGAAACCGCAGCCGGGATGCTAAATGCAATCGGTTTGCAGAACATCGGTGCACGCGCCTTTCTCGACGAGAAGCTTCCGGTCCTGCGGCGGATCGGCGACATCGTATTTCTCTGCAACGTTTTTGGCCACTCGCAGGACGAATACCTGGACGTCGTGCGGATGCTTAACGACGGCGACGGCATCGCCGGCTACGAACTGAATGTCTCCTGCCCGAACACCAAATGCGGCGGCATTGCTTTCGGTAACGATCCGAAGATGCTGTTTGACATGGTTAGTGCGGTCAAGAAGATTGCGGCGCGGCCCGTAATTGTGAAGCTCTCGCCCAATGTCACCAGCATTCCGGAGGTGGCGCGTGCCGCCGAGGACGCCGGCGCCGATGCGCTCTCGCTCGTCAATACCTTCGTTGCGATGGCCATTGACGCGACCACCCGCAAGCCACGCATCTCGAACATCACCGCCGGACTGTCCGGTCCCGCCATTAAGCCCATTGCCCTTCGGATGGTGTGGGAGGCGGCGAGAACGGTGCAGATTCCCGTGGTCGGTCTGGGAGGCATCAGCACCGCCGAGGACGTCATTGAGTTCATGCTGGCCGGTGCGACAGCGGTGCAGGTCGGCACGGTAAACTTCTGGGACCCGTGCGCCTGCGAGAAGCTCGTGGATTCGCTGGAGAAATGGTGCCTGGAGCACCGCGTTGAGAAGATCAGCGAACTCACAGGAGCTCTGCGTTTGGACTAGAGAGCGTGCCACGCGACAGCAAGGGTTACATTGTGTGCAATTTCCCGCCCCGGCTCTGCCGCCTGCACAGCATCAGAGAAAACGTCCAGCTGAAGAACAGCCGCTCGACGATTGAGCGCTATCGTTGCTGGTCGCTACGTCTTCGGCAGCTTTCCATTCCAAAGCTGCTTGAGTGCGTCGCCACTCACCTCATCGGCGGCACGTACTCCAGGTAACGCGCGAAAAACCAGCACAGGAAGAAGACGATGGGGACGTGCAGCATCATCTGTAGCACGGTGTAGCCGACCAGATCGCGCGCCTTCAGTCTGAGAATGCCGAGCAGGGGTAGCATCCAGAAAGGATTTACCAGGTTAGGAAGAGCCTCGGCCGCGTTATAGATCTGCACCACCCATCCCAGATGGACCTGATGCAGATTCGCTGCCTGCAGCACATAGGGCGCTTCGATGATCCACTTGCTCCCGCCGGAAGGGACAAACGTTCCGAGCACAGCCGAGTACAGCGCGACCAGCAGCGGATAAGTAGCGTGGGTGGTGACGCGCGCGAACAGATCTGCCAGCCAGGGGGAGATGCCCGTTCCCACGATCATGCCAAAGATCACGGCATAGAACGGAAACTGGATGAGCACGCCGCCTGTGGCCGGAATCGAATTCGCGACCGAGCGTACGAAGCGCCGCGGCCGCCAGTGCAGCAGCAGGCCTACGGTGATGAAGATCAGGTTGTAGATATTGAGGTCGAGGGCGGCAAGTGCCCCCGTCGGCGAGCCACGAAAGAAATCTACAAGGTACCAGACCATCAGCGCGCCCACGAACAACGAGAGCAGGGGGCTGTACTCAAGCCACTCGCCCGGCTTAGTGCGCGGCTCGTTGGGGCACTCGGCGGTCTCGACATCGATGCCGAAGTCGGAGGCCGTACGAGCATTCTGCGGCGAGGGGGCGGAGAAGTACGCGATGATTACGGACACCACGACAAGAACGGTCGCCATCGTGATGCTCTGCCATAGGAAAAGCGTCTGCCGCAGCGGGATAATCCCAGAGACGGCGAGCAGCGCGGGGGGAATAGCGCTCTTGGTCGCCATTAGCATAGCTGCCGAGGACGAGAGACCGAGCGCCCAGGTCGCACCCAGACCAAGATAAGCCGCGGCGCCGGCCGCACGATAATCCATTCCTTTCACTTGACTGGCCATTTGGCGCGCCAGCAGGCCGCTGAAGATCAGGCTCAGACCCCAGGAGATCAAGGATGTCAGCATCGAGAACAGCGCGATGAATGCAATGGCGCTGCGCCCGCTCTTTGGCACCTTCGCCAGTGCGCGGATCAGCCGGCTGACCACGGGAGTGGTTGCGACCACGTAGCCGCCGATGATGACCATCACCATCTGCATGGTGAACGGCACGAGCGTCCAGAAATTCTTGCCGCCCTGAACGGCCAGCTTGGCGGGAGATTGGTGCAGGCACAGGCCCGTGATGAAGACGAACACGATGCCCAAGAGCGCGAAGACCAGCGGATCGGGAAACCAGCGCTCGCTCCAGGTCGCCAGCGCCAATCCGAAACGCGCCAGACGACCCTCTGCGGCATTGTTCCGTGATTGTGCCTGCGTTGCCATGGCAACTCCTTCTTGCAGATCGCCAATTGCCCGCAAAGTCTAGCATGGGCACTAAACAGGTTGACCGGGCATGCGTCAGCATGAGCATGCCTTCACGCAGGCGCCACTGGTAGTGGATCAGTTTGGAATTTGTAGCGGTGGAAGAGCCGGGCTTCAGTCCGGCGAAACCACGGGCCATCGAGGGCGGCTTTAGCCGCGGCGACCGGGGCTAAAGCCCAGTTCCATCCTCGTCCTTTCGGCACGGCTGAAGCCGTGCCCTTCCACCGCTCAGATTTTCAAACTGACCCACTACCGCGCCACTCGGCTGCGTGACAAATTATGGAAGTGGCCGTATAGTCTGCGCCATGCCGCCCGCGACCGTCCCTGATGTAATCGCTCGCGCTCAGCAGTACCGGCCGCGTACGGCCATCGTCGATTGCAATGGTAGCTATACCTACGAGGACTTACTGGCTGCGTCGGCCCGCGTCTCAGCCACCTTACTTGCGGCATTTTCATCCCGTCCCGCCAGCCTCGGGCGCGGGAACCTTCGGGAGCAACGCATCGCGTTTCTGATTACGCCTGGCTTTCCCTGGGTCGCCGTGCAGTGGGGAATCTGGCGCGCGGGCGGCGTCGCCGTTCCGCTGCCGCTGGGTACGCCCTGGACGGAGCTCGAGTACTACATAGCGGACACTCAGGCTTCGGCGGTAATTTGCGATGCGGCAAACGAGCCGACGCTCGCGTCGGCAAACTCTGCGGTGAAACCGCGGGTACTTCGGTATGAGCAGGTGATCGCGGGCGAACCCAGGGTCGTGCCGGTGGTGGCAAACACGCGTCGCGCCATGATCCTCTATACGAGCGGCACTACCAGCCGGCCCAAGGGTGTAGTGACAACGCATGCCAATATCGCCGCGCAGATTACCAGCCTGGTGGAGGCATGGGAGTGGTCCGCCGAGGACCGAATCCTGCTCTGTCTCCCGCTGCACCACGTTCACGGCATCATCAACGTTGTTTCGTGCGCGCTATGGTCGGGCGCAACATGCGAAATGCTGCCGCGCTTCGATGCCGAAACTGTGTGGGAGCGTATTAGTAGCTGCGAACCGACGCTCTTCATGGCGGTACCAACGATTTACGTGAAGCTGATCTCGGCTTGGGAGAAGGCGCCGGGCGACGTCCGTTCCCGGTGGAGCGAGGGCGCGGCGAGACTGCGCTTAATGGTGTCGGGATCGGCTGCATTGCCGATGAGCACCCTGCAGCGCTGGCGCGAGATCAGCGGGCACATGCTGTTGGAGCGCTACGGTATGACCGAGATTGGCATGGCGATCTCGAATTCCTATCGCGGGGAGCGTATACCCGGAAGCGTGGGTAGGCCCTTGCCTGGAGTTGCCGTGCGACTGGCAGATGAGGGTGGCTGCGAGGTTTCGCCTGGCAACGCGGGCGAGATCGAGGTGCAGGGTCCGAACGTGTTTCTGGAGTATTGGGGCAATCCGGTGGCTACGTGCGAGGCATTCCGTAATGGCTGGTTTCGCACCGGAGATACGGCGGTACTCGAAAACGGAGCTTTTCGCATTTTGGGGCGCAGCAATGTCGATATTCTGAAGACAGGCGGCCACAAAGTATCCGCGCTGGAGATTGAGGAGGTGCTGCGCGAGCATCCCGCGATCGTCGAGTGTGCTGTGGTCGGCGTCGCCGATGCGGAATGGGGCGAGCGTGTCGCGACAGCTGTCGTCACAAGGAGCGGCTACGCACTCCGCCTGGAGGACCTGCGCGCCTGGGCCAAGGAGCGGATGGCCACGCACAAGGTTCCATCGCGGCTGCTGGTTTTGAATGCGCTGCCGCGCAACGCCATGGGCAAGGTGATGAAGCCGGCGATCCGGACGATATTCGAAGGCCAGTGAGACTCGCACCCTAAGCGGGAGCTTCAACCGTTGTTATACGCCGCATGAAAACACAGGGAGTCTGGAGCCGCAAACATCGGAAAGGTCGACCCTACACGGCTCCGGTCAGGACGACTGCAGCTTGGCCTCGGGAACCAGTTCGAAGGCCCGGGCGTGAAGCTTGGTTTTTGAGCCGCAATGAGGGCATACCAGTTCCATGAAAAGTGAGGGGTCGAAAGTCGGATCGTCTTCTTCGCACTCGCGGACAGGTATCCACTTGGCGCACTGCGAGCACCGGGCTGCGAGATAGGTCGCCATTGTAGGCTCGTCGAGCAGCTACTCTAGCCTAAGTCGATCAGCAAGGTCAAAGCCGGTGCTTCCAGGAGTCGGCCGTCCTCGATATGCCTGCTCCGCAGTTGGGACAGCGATGAAACTCCTCGACCACTTCATCGATGCGTTGTCCTTGCGCGGTCGCTTCACATTTGTAGATCAATTTATCGGCGTGATGGTTCATCGGTGAGCCACAAACGGAGCACGGAATTGCCTCATTTGCCATAGAGTGTCGATAAGGTGCAACCGAAAGCGCGCTCGCTCGCCTTAACCGAGCGGCACGCGCTCCCGTCCGTAACGCAGTGTCGTCGCCATCCAGATGAGCTCGTTCAAGAATTTCTCGATTCTCGGGAGGAACGCGGCATCCAGTAGCTTCCCTGCAGGATCGAAGAGCTGACTGGCGTTGCCGAAATTCAAGTCCCAGAAGATCGTCATCAGTCCCAACTCGCGCATGACGGGAAGCAGATTTTCAATGGCGCGCGCACCTCCGAAAATGCCCGCCGAGACGCCGGCAATGCCCACTGCCTTATGGATGTATTCCTTCAAGCAACTGTCTAGAACATGCTTCAGCAGGCCTGGGTATCCGTGATTGTATTCCGGGCAGACAATGACCAGCGCATCGGCGCGGTCCATGCGCGAGGAGAAGCCAACATCCTTGATCGCCTCGCCGGCGTCATCGGTGGGCAGAGGTAGAGTGGCGACGTCGATTAATTCGCTCACGACCCCAGGACGCTTGCCGATCTCGGCCGTAATAAGGCGCGCCACCGGGTCACTCGACCTTCCCTGACGTGTCGTTCCCAGTATCACCGGGATAAAGAGGGGCCGCTCTTCCGGCAATCGGACCTCCGGGTCTCATCAGCCAAGTGATAGTTATACCAGCGCCCATCGCGGGACGAAAAATCGCTTGCTGCAGGCCGTCTCGCATAGTTACTCTGCTGCGTCTTTCGCCTGAGCTTCGCTTGACGCATTTCAGCGCGCGAAGTCCACTGGAAAATGGCCCTGCTTCCTCAAGCGGGTAAACCAGCTTTTTTGGCGGTGCTTCAAGTTGCGAAAGACGAGAAGCAGGCAACGATGAATATTAGGGTCCGAATGGCGAAAGGATGGTTGTATGGCATGCGTCGCGTGACCGCGACGGTGTGCCTCGCCCTGCTCGCGTTATTCCTGGGCTACAAAGTTGTCGTCGGCGCAAATGGCATGAGGGTATGGCAGGCAAAGCGGGCCGAGGCGCAGCGGTTGCAGCAGGAGATCGACCGTATGCGAGCCGAGCAGGACGCCCTGCAGCACCGCGTCGACGGGCTGCAGAGCGGAGACCCTGCCATGATAGAAAAAGAGGCCCGTGAACAGCTCGGATACGTCAAGCCCGGCGAGGTCGTGCTGTTCGAGCAGAAGGGGCGGCCGGACGTTAAACCACCCGCGCTCGCCGACAACATCCACCGCAAGTAGCCACGAAGGGTTCCCAACATCGCGGTCCCAACCCGATCACAAGAGGTACGATTTCAACCAGAATGCGGTTGACAGTTGGAGTTACCGGCTTGGCACGAGCTTGCCTCGCGACAGCTTGTTGTAGTCGTGCATAAAAACGCGCAGGCCGAAAGCTGGCGTCTCCTTGGTGTAGCCCGCTACCAACTGCTCTTTGTAATGATCCAGATAGAAGTCGAAGGGATCATGCGGGTCCATGTCGATGAGTACCATGTCGGTGTCCGTCATCGTCAGCTTGCCAAAGCGAAGCTGATTGTGCCGAAATGCCATGTAGTTTGCGAAGGGCACGTTCATGTCGGCGGCAGCCGACGTATGGCCGAAGACCAGAATAATGTTGTCTCTTTCCAGGCGTGCCTTCGTGATCCGTCCTGTAATGTGAGGCGGCGGGAGCAGTTTCGCCGGATCGAGAATCAAGTCGTCCTGGTCTACCGCTACCCCCTCGATCTTGCCTGTGTTGATCAAGTCCGAAATTTTAAGACCAAGCAGGTCCATGATGCCCTTAACCGGTAAATGGAGCGCTTTCACCTTCTCCGTATGTAAGCGGATTTTTCCATCTTGCGTGATACTCAGGATGCCTTCAGTCTCGAAAGGAATGTCACCCTTGTTATGTAACTTCCCTTTGATTGTCAGCTGATCCCTCACGATCTGAACCGACACAGCCTTCAATGGCGCGTCGGCCTTTGCCAAGACGTAAGAATTCAAGACGTTCGACAAGGATTCCGGGGTTATGGCGATCTCCGCCGACGCGATCTTCAACGCAAAAGAATTCTTGTCATCGAATACCGGAACGTCACCTTTCAAGGGTACGAACTGTCCCCTAAGCGCTCGAATCTGCACGGCGACCTGATCGGTGTAGTGATAGATGACGTTGCGCATCTGAACGTCGACGTCATGGCTTACCGTGGCGGAAGGTTGCTCCGCGCGCAACGGAGCCATGAATGTGAGCAGCAGCAGGGTATTCAACAACCCGGGAAAGCGAATCACAGTTCAATCCGTTTGGGCGTGACTTTCATTTCGACACGCAATGAACGGATGACGGCCGTGCGCTCCAGGGTTGTGAGCGCTACAGAGGGCCCAAGCTGGGTCGCAGTGACGACTCAGGGTTAGAGAGCTCGCATTCGAAACTCTGCCCAAATGGCGGTTTATCTTTTGTGGATGCAATGGTGGCCAGGGACGGAATCGAACCGCCGACGCCAGCCTTTTCAGGGCTGCGCTCTACCAGCTGAGCTACCTGGCCACGGAAACCCGCTCGTTGCTGCGGGCTGTGTGAGGATTGCTGCGGCAGTACGAATTATAGCAATGCAAAAAGGTCCCGCGCCAGCGAATCTGGGTCAGCGAATCCGAAATGCCCAGCAAGCAAGAGGGCAAAGCGACAGATGTATTTATTGCGCCGGCGCACGGGGTTTGCTAGCCGTCAGCCACCGCGGACCAGCTACATCGCGTCCGGGGGCACGATGTCAACACGGCGTTGCTGCTGATAGCACTGCTCGTCATCCGACTGGCAAACCGGATAAAGCTTGCCCCAGCCGGTCGCAAACTGGATGCGAGACTCGTCGACGCCACTCTTCACGAGTTGCGACTTGACGAACTGAGCGCGCCGATAGGAAAGCACCAGGTTGTAAAAGATATCGCCACGGATGTCAGCGTACCCCTGGATCCATACTGGCGACCCGGCGTGCTGGCTCAGCCATGCGCCGTCGGCCTGAGCGTCATTGGGATTAATAATCCGATTGTAGATATTGAACGGGAAGTAGAGGTCTTTCACGTTCTGCAGGAGGTCCTGCGCCTGCGGTGACTTCTGGAACATTGAGCCGTTGCTGCCCTGCTGTGCTGCCGCAGTACCCAGCATGAGCGATGCCCAGACAAATACGAGGACGGCGAAGAACAGGATTCGAGCGCACCACCCCGGCACAACACTTCGCATAACGCCTCCGTTGCTGAACTCAGGCTCGGATTTCAAACGTCATCCGATTCCCCGACAGATTACCCGAGGTATTCACGATGTCAAGAACAGGAGCAGCATATCGGACGCATGTTACACCAGGATGAAAATTGTGCAGCCATCTTCGGACGGACACTTGTGACCGCGATGTTTACAGTACTGAACCTTGTTTCATTACCGCTACGGATTGTGGCGTGGCGAGATCACGAGGTCGGGCGCGCGTTCGCGCGCCGCCATACGAAATAGCATGCGCTTAATAGCATCAGCCATGGTAAGCCCGCCTCGATGGTGACTCGCATTCCTTCCACCCACCAGGTGGAGACCGTAATCCCCAGTACCGCCAGCGCACCAAAAATTGTCGTAAATGGAAACAGCGGCATTCGCACAGGCAAAATCCGTCCTCCGTGGCGGCTGCGGTGTCTACGAAATCCCAGGTGGGTGAGGAAGATCATCAGCCAGACGAATAGCGCTCCGAACAGCGACACGCCCAGCAGGTAAACGTATGCCGAGGTGGGGAACGAGATCGCGACTGCTGTGGCCACGCACAGTCCAAAAGTGGAGACCATGAGCGCAGGAATCGGCGTACCTGCCGCAGAAACCCTGCCGAGCCTTGCCGGAGCGTACCCCGCGCGCGAAAGAGAGAAGACCATTCGCGTAGCGAGGTAAAGGTTGCAGTTCATCCCCGAGAGCGCTGCCGTCAGCACTACGAAGTTGACGATCTGTGCCGCAGCGGGCACGTGCATGACGTCGAAGAGTCGCACGAAGGGGCTGACGGTAACGCCGGCCCCGGGCTGAACCTGTGTCCAGGGGATCACGCCGACCAGTATGACGATCGCGCCAATGTAGAAGATAGCCAAGCGGAGCAGCATGGAGCGCATAGCGCCTGGTACCGAGCGCTCGGGATCCTGCGCTTCGCCTGCCGTCACCGCAACAATTTCCGTTCCGATGAAGCTGAAGATCACGAACGAGAGCGCCAGCCCCACGCCCGTCCAGCCACGCGGCAAAAAACCGCCATAGGCGCGAAAGTTCTCCAGGCCAATCGGCCTCTTCTGATGGATGCCCAGCAAGGCGGCCGCTCCCAGCAGGATGAACACTACGATGGCGCTCACCTTAATCATCGAGAACCAGTATTCGAATGTGCCGAACGCGCTGACGCTTCGTGCGTTTACGAAAACCAGCAGCGTGGAGTAAAAGATCACCCACATCCAGGCGGGCGTTTGGGGAAACCACCACTGCGTGTAAATTCCGGCAGCGACCGCTTCTCCTCCGATGGCGATGCACTGCGCCGCCCAGTAGGTGTAGCGCACCACGAATCCAGCCCAGGGTGAAATATACAGGTCAGCGTAGACGCCGAAGGAACCGGCGGTGGGGTGGGCGACTGCCATTTCGCAAAGGCAATACATCAGCAGCAGCGCGACCAGGGCGGCAAAGATGTAGCTGAGAATGACTGCCGGCCCTGCAGTGCGAACGGCCAGCGCGCTGCCTAGAAAAAGCCCGGTGCCGATGGCGCCGCCGATGGCAATCATGCTCATCTGGCGCTCGCTGAGCTTGCGCGCCAGGCCGTGCTCGACGGAGACCGCCTGCCCGCTACGATCGGGCAACGCTACGGGATCTGCCGCCATCATTCGTCCCAAGTGCCGGCAGCTCGCCAGTTCGAATAGAGGATATTGGCCCGCATCGTCCGGTCATTGTACTGCGCGCGGGCTCCGGGCGCGGTTACGCCGGAACAATTTCGTACGGCCGCATCATCTCGTTGTCCTCATGTTCCAGGATGTGGCAGTGCCATACGTAGCGTCCGGGATGGCAGTTGAAGGGGACGATGATGCGCGTGACCATCTTTGAATGAGTCCCCACGGTGTCCTTCCACCCGCTCTCGTATGGCTCGGGAGGGACTCGCGGGGCCAGGAAACGAAACTCTTTTTTCAGTTGGTAAGCCGTCGGCTCATAGTGCTGGCGGTCGAGTATCTGGAAGCGGACCGCATGGAGATGAATCGGATGGGTATCATCGGTGGGATTGATGAAGCTCCAGATCTCGGTCGAGTTCTGCACGGGCTTTTCGCTGACGGGGTCGTGCCAATAGCTGCCATTCAGCAGCAGCAGCACGGGTTCTCCGGTGAAGCTATCGTACTCGTCCAGTGTGAGCAGCCGGGTCCGCACCGCTTCGGATTCGGCGATCTTCGAAACAGGACGTAGCTGCGCCGGCAACGAACTCTCGTCGCTCACCTTGTTTGCTGAGACGCGGAATTGCATGATGTTGAACGATGTGTCCTTCAGCACGATCTGCTCGCCCCGGCTGTCGCTGAAATCGACAACCACGTCGGCGCACTCGGCGGGCGCGAGGGAAATCTTCTTCACTCCAAGCCACTCCGGCAGCAGTCCCTGGTCCGTGCCGATCTGGTGAAACTCCAATCCGTTCGCGAAAGACAAATGATAAAAGCGAGCATTGGACGCATTCAGCATACGGAAGCGATACCTGCGCGGTTCGACTTCGAGGTAAGGAAACAGCTTGCCGTTAACTAGGATTGCGTCGCCGAAGACCTCCGGTGTCCATGGCGCGCGCGGCTTGTCAGAGCTGGGATAGAAAAGTTGGCCCCCAGGCGTGATCAGCCGGTCGAAGATCATCAGCGGAATTTCGTATTTCCCGCGGGGCAAATTCAGCGCATCCTCCGAGTGGTCGCGAACAATCGCAGCGCCGAATAGTCCCGCATAAATATTTAAGCGATTGATGCCCATTGCGTGATCGTGATACCAGAGCATCGCCGCCTCTTGATGGATGGGATACCGATAGGTGAGCGACCTTCCCGGCGTATACCAGTCCTCAGGCCAGCCGTCGCTCTCCGGCGGGACGAAGCCGCCGTGCAGATGCGTAACAATGCGTACCTGCGGATTGCCTTCAGCGCCGTGCAATCGGTAATCGATGGGCAAGAAGTGCTGCTGCGGAAGCTCATTCACCCATTCGACCAGCACCTCCTCGCCGCTGCGCAGCTCCAGCGTAGGCCCGGGCACCGAACCGGCAAATCCCCACATGCGGGTCGGGCTTAGGTCGCGATGGATCTTCACGTCAATCGGCCGAGCGGCCAACCGATAGTAGGGCACTCTCGTCTTAGGGGATGCCGGCAGTGGCCGCATACCGCTCGACCTAGCGACCGGCGGCACAGGCAGTGGATCGACAAATGGCGCGAGCGTGTTGGCGTTCAGCGTGTTGGCCTGCGCAGCCATGGAATGAGTCATGGCCGAGAAGGCGTGCGAGCGCAACAAGAGTAATCCACCCATGGCGGTGGAGCATTGTTTCACGAACCTGCGACGCGAACTCACCAGTTTCCTTTCTCCGTAGAACCATTCAGCATAAAGCGGCAATGGATGCAGCACACGGCCGCATCCATTGCCAAAGATTAAAAGTTGGTTAAAACGACGGCGATCTACAGTTGCGAACAACCCGTCTGCGTCACTTGACCGCTTTGGTCATTCAGCAGGACGTAGCGGAAGCAACTGCTGACCGGGGTGTAGAGCATGCTGGAGATCGAGTTTGTGATTCCGTCGAAGGAGCCATTGCCAATCCGTTCGCCCCCGAGCCAGTTGTCCTCGATAAAGCGCAGAATCGAGCTCTGGTCCAGAAGGGTGTGATCGACATAGTTCGGCTTGGCATAAGGCGAGATCACCATGATCGGAATGCGAGGGCCGTAGCCGCAGCGGCCCTGGGCATGCGGACCATCAATGCCGGCGAGCGCCGGCGGCACTGTGCCGCAAAGACCAGTTCCTGTCAATCCATCCGCGCTGGTCTGCGAAGTGTTCACGACAGGAGGCATTTGGTGGTCGTACCATCCGTCCGAATCATCCCAGTTGATCACGACCGCGGTACTCGACCAATACGGAGTTTGCATCAGGAAGTTGATGGTGTCGACGATGAAGGTCTGTTCATCCAGCGGATCGGAGTAGCCGGCGTGTCCGTCCTGATACCCCGGCGCTTTCAGGAAGCTGACCGCGGGAAAGTTCCCGGCGTTGACCGCGTCGAAGAAATCGTGAATATCGTATTGGTGATTGCCGGCATCGCCCTGGTGTCCGACCGTGGAAGGCGAGGTGGGACGCGTGTGCTGCAGGTTGGCAGTAGAAGCGTAGTACTGGAACGGCTGATGATGGGGGATATAGTCGGCCTTGGTCTGGCCGGTGATTGCGGACAGATGCGAGCGGTGGCAGCCGGTGGTGCCATTGGGATTGGTGACGGTCAAATCGAAGCCGCCCTCGAAAAAGCCCCAGGTGACGCCGGCCTGGTTCAGAAGGTCGCCGACGTTGCGGCCGCCCATCTGGAGAACTTCACCCGAAGTAGTGGAGCACATATCGCCAATCGGGTCGGCGTCGCTAATCAGCGTGTTGCCGCCATTGCCGTCCGCGATAATAGCGCCGGTGCCGTTCTCATTCTGGGTGACGCCATTCGTCTGTCCCGAGATCAGGTTCAACGCGCCATCCGTGGATGGACCGAAATTGGTGCCGAAGGCGTTGTCGTTCAGGGAAAAATACTGCGCATAGTTCCACAGAGCGGTCACGGTGTTGCCGTCGTAGTAGCCCATCACCAGACCGGTCGTATCCACAATGCCGCCGCCGCCCGGAGGCGGTCCGGCCACGCCGACGTACTTGGGAAACAGGTCCATCAGGCCGCTGTCGAACGACTGCTGCTCCGGCGTGTAGTCATGGTCCTGGTCGCTGGTAGCCGCTTCAGTGCGGTCGAGACGGAAGGGGTTCGTCGCGCCTGCTCCGTTGGCCGGATTGAGGTTCGGATTTGCGACACTCAACAGCCCGGAGATGCCGTTCACGTTTGGCGTTAGAGGAAGTGGATTGAACGCGGGCTCACCCGTGGGATTGGTGGCATTGGGGTAAGTACCAAAATAGTGATCGAAGGAGACGTTCTCCTGAAAGATGACCACCAGATGCTGGATGGGAGTTGCGGTGGTCCCATTCGATGTCTTTTCGCTGGCGCCCTTCGTTGGTGCAGCATTTGCGTTGGCCAACGGCGCGAACGTCATCACCGCCGTTAGAATCGTTGCCAGAATCTGACGCATATTCTCCTCACCGCTTCCTCAGGCATGTAGGCTGAGGTCTACTCTTCTTACCCACCACAAGTGAACTGCAGTTGAACCGCTGGTTAAAGAAAGGTGAAGAGGCAAGAATTCTTGCGGAATTTGATAGGTTCTTACCAAGAGTTGGCCGCGTCCTGGCTATCTAGGATTTGCGGTGAGAGCTGAATTCACGCGAATGAAACAAACTTCACATCTGGTCCGGAACGCCACCGCGATTGCGTTGCTGAGCGCCGCATTGGCTGTGGTTTCGCCGTTCACGGTACGCGGCGTCGCCTGCGGCCATGACCTGGTCTTCCACATGAACAGCTGGCTGGAGGTAGCCCAGCAATGGCGACAGGGAACTGTTTTTCCCAGATGGGCGGCGAATGCCAACTACGGCGCGGGTGAGCCGCGCTTTCTCTTCTACCCTCCGCTCTCATGGATCCTGGGTGGTGCGCTCGGCAGCATTGTGCCCTGGCCTATCGTCCCTGTTGCATTTGATGTTTGCGCCATTCTGCTGGCCGGATGGGCAATGTTCACCATGGCTCGTGAGTGGTTTAAGCCATCGGAAGCTGCGCTGATTTCCGTCGCCTATCTCGTGAATCCGTACATGCTATTGACCCTCTACGCCCGTAGCGCTTTCGGCGAGCTGCTGGCTGCGCCCGTCTTCCCGCTGTTGGTGTTGTGGATCGTTCGCGACCGTCCCGCGCGCAACATCGTCATACCGCTTGCGCTGACGATAGCCTGTGTGTGGCTCACAAATGTCCCCGCGGCAATCATCGCAACTTATCTCGCAGTTTTGTTGCTCGCGATGATCACGGTACTGCGGCGCAACTCGCGAATATTTCTTTTTGGCGCGGGAGCGATTGCGTTGGGACTCGCCTTGGCAGCGTTCTACATCGTGCCGGTGTTGTTTGAAAAAAGCTGGATTACGCCCGGTCAGTTGTTGTCGCCCGGTGTTCGACCGTTCGAGAACTTTCTTTTTGCACGCACCACCAATGTTGAACACGATGTATTTCTAAGGACTGTTTCATGGGCGGCAGTCGGCGAAGTCCTGGCTTTGGGATTTGCTGCTTGGAGCGCGAGACGCCGGATGCTGACAAATTCGAGGCTCTATTGGTGCCTTGGGATCTCGGGCAGCGTGGCGTTCCTGTTGATGCTGCCGGTCGCGGGAGTGGCCTACCGGCGAATGCCGGACCTCCAATTCCTGCAATTCCCCTGGCGCTGGTTGTTGGTGATCAGCGTTAGCTTGGCAGTATTTGCCGTGGCGCCAGTACCGCACTTTCGCGCCAAGCCGTGGCTCTACGCGTTCTTGTTCGCGGCCATGATCGCGGTGTGTAATCGCGCGTTTCAACCGCAGTGCGATCCAGCGGAGACGCCAGCCATGATTGCGAATCTGTATCACGCCGGCTATGGCTATATGGGCACGGACGAATACACGCCTGCCGGCGCCGACAACTACGAAATCAAGCCCGACTTTCCCCAGTATCTTCTCTACAGAATGGATGGTACGCTCGCGCTGGAAGCGCACGTGCTGCATTGGCGAGCTCGCATCTATCGCAAGGAGCTAATCGTTGAGTCGCCGCAGCCTGTGCAGTTGATGCTTCGTCTGACGAACTATCCTGCGTGGCGGGTCATGGTGAATGGCCTCGCGGCAACGCCGCAATCGGAGGACCCGACGGGGAGGATGGTGATAGCGCTGTCGAGTGGCCGCAGCGAAGTCGACGTTCGCTTCAAGCGCACCGCCGATCGCTGGTTGGGCGATGCCATGAGCCTGCTGGCAATCGCGCTAATAACCGCGTTATTTTTAACCAACCGAGCGCGGGGCGCTCGAGGTTTCGAGGGACTAAGGGACAACCCTAATCCTCGCCACGAAGCACGACACCAATAACCAAAATCTCAGGGACAGGCAATACCCCCATATTTCCGTGGTGAGATATAAATTGATGAAACGCATACTGGTCGCCACTTCCAACCCGGGCAAGGTTCGTGATCTGGTTGGTGCAGCGGCCGCGCATGATATCGAGATCGCGGTGCTGCCCGGCTTCGATTTATTGCCTTCAGCTGTCGAAGATGGCGCGACCTTCGACGCTAACGCGCGCAAGAAGGCCGAGCACTACAGCAAACATGCTGAAGGCAAACTGGTGATTGCCGATGACTCAGGGCTCGAAGTGGACGCGCTCGGTGGCGCGCCCGGTGTGCGCTCCGCCCGCTACGCTGCCGATGAGCATGGGCCGGCTGATGATTCGACGGCTGCCAATTCCGACGATGAGGCCAACAACGAGCGCCTATTGCGCGAAATGCATGAGGTTCCCGATGAATTCCGCACCGGGCGCTTCGTTTGCGTCATCGCCGCAGCGCGCAATGGCCATACGGTTGCTACCTTCCACGGCCAAGCTGAAGGAATGATCCTGCGTGCACCTCGGGGCGCAAACGGCTTCGGCTACGATCCGTTGTTCTATTTTCCCGAGATCGGAAAGAGTTTTGCCGAACTGACCGCCGAAGAGAAGTCACGTTACAGCCATCGCGGTGCCGCTTTCCGGGCCTTCCTCGCTTGGGAGCACGATACAGGCGACCGCCATCCGCACCGATGAATCGAACTTCAAAGTCCGGGTAACGTAATGTGACTGTGACTATCGAGAGGATAGGAAATGTAGTTACCTTCGTTCCTCCGCAAGGACTTTTCCGGTAGTACATCTGCGCAAGACAATTAGACTCCCTGTGTGAGGAGCCAGACTCCCACCTCGTGTGAATGCTACAGGTTACAACACCACACGAGCAGATGATCTTTGACATTTTGCTTTGCGGAAAGAAGTAGATTTGTCCCCATAATGAATCTAAGCAATGCCGTTCAGCATTTGCGTAACCTTCTTGATGGATTCGCTGACTTGGCCAGAAGCGGGAGGATACCTGCGTGGCCGGCAACTCGGAGATATTTCACACCTCCGATTCGAACTCCGGCAAGCTGACTGAAGACGATCGCGCCCCGCCTTCGTGAATCTTTGCGGTGGTCACCAATGCGACGCCGGCAACGATGATTGCGGCACCGGTCAGCACGAAGGCATCGAGAAGTTCATTGTGCAGCAGCCACCCGAGAAATACAGCGACTAACGGATTCACGTAGGCGTACGTAGCAACCTTGGGAGTGGGCACGTATTTAAGCAGCCAGATATAGGCTGTGTAGCCCACCCATGATCCGAAAATTACGAGGTACAGCACGGCCAGCATGCCTCGGCGGGTGATTACGATGTGGCGATACTCGCCGCTAACCAGAGCGACTATCGCATTGCCGGCGGCGGCGAAAACCATCTCCCAACCGGTGGCGGAGAAAGGATCGACCTGTAACTGCCACTTGCGCGAGAGTACCGAGCCAACCGACCAGCTGAACGACGAGCACAAGAGGATGGAGGCTCCTACCAGGGGCATTATGCCGGCGGCGGCGCGATGCTCGAATTTGGGCCAGAACAAGACAGCGATCCCGCCGATGCCGAGCGCTACGCCTATAAGCCCACGCGAGGAAAGCCTGTCACCGCGAAAAACGAACGTCTCAAGCAGAAGAAACCAGATGGGTGTGATGGCCACGATCAGGGCGGCGAAGCCGGTCGGCACCCATTGCTCAGCCCAGGCCAGTCCGAAGTTGCCTCCGACCAGCAGCAGACAACCGATACTTGCCAGACGAATCGCCTCCGGAACCGAGATGCGAACCTTGCGACCCATGAAAGCGCAGCCCGCCAGCATTAGTGGGCCGGCGATGGCGAATCGGATAGCGCACATTACGGCGGGCGCCAGCTTCGCTTCATCAGCAATACCGATGGCGAGATAGGTCGAGCCCCAAAAGACGTACACCAGGGCAAAGGCGACGATCACTTGCAGGCGGTGATTACGGTCGACGTGCACCATGGTTATGGGTTAGAGCTTGAAACCGGACGCAGCCCGGAAACAAACATCTTGTGAAGAACTTGGTTTCCTGATTCGAACAGGTCTGTTGCATGATGCTCGCGCTCCCCACAAAGTTTCGGCCGTCCCAATCATTGCTATGTTGCGGGTCCTGGTTGCTCTTTTCGCAGACGATATCCGGTCAGGAGGACGTAGTGCACGCCGGAAACAGTAGTGAAGGTGAACGTCGCGTACAGCAAGAGCTTCACCACACTAGCCAGCCATCCGGCTTGCAGGACCTGCGCCAGGACCACGAACCAGACAGTCGCAATTTGGCAAGCGGTATTGATTTTTCCGAAGATGCTGGGGCGAAAGTCGCGAAACCCGGTAGAGGCATAGAGCACAACGGCTGTAGCCACAATGCAGAGGTCGCGACTAAACACCAGCACCGTGTATTTCCAGGGAATCTTCTTTACGAAGGAGAGCACCAGGAAAAGTGAGCTGAGCAGCAGCTTGTCAGCGATCGGATCAAGATATAGACCAAGCATGGTTTGCTGGTGCAGGGTGCGCGCGAGCAGCCCATCGAGAGCGTCGCTGAAGGCGGCGGCAATCAGCAGGGCAAGCGCCCACCGCCAATGCGCATCGAAGACGGCGATGATCACAAAGGGGATGAAGATCAGGCGAAGTAGCGTGATCTGGTTGGGTGCCGTCCAGAATTGGGCTTTGGCACGTTGACTCTGGAGAAAGGGCATGTTGTTTGCGGCCCGGCGAATCTATGCAGGTGCTATTCCGATTGTGACTGGTTTGACCGTCACTGGCAATGGTGCTGTTGCATGCGCGTGCGAGTTGCGTCGGTCGCGCATCTTATCCGGTCAGCAGCTGCTGGTCGAAAACGTGTGACAAAGTGCAGACCTTTAGGTCCAACTTCGACGGTGTACGATTTCGCAACCTGGTGCCGCGGCGAAACGGCTTGCGATCGCTTCTGCGCTGGATGCTGACACGACGTCATGGTGTTTGGCATCACCACTCGGATGCGCAGCCCGGTCCGCGCCCGCCGCGAAGCTCTGAGGCGCTTCGAGTCACCTTCATCAATCACTCGACCTTCCTGCTTCAACTCAGTGGTCTTAATATTCTTACCGACCCTATCTGGTCGGAGCGCGCCAGTCCGGTCACGTGGGCCGGCCCCGCTCGGTTTCGCCCGCCGGGCATCCGCTTCGAGGACCTGCCTCCAATCGATCTCGTGCTACTCAGCCATGATCATTACGATCATCTGGACTTGCCGACATTGCAGCGCTTGCACGAGCAGCATGTCCCCACGATCTATGCCGGCTTGAATACGGCGCCTCTGCTGGCAAGACATGGGATTGGAAACGTGGTAGAGCTGGAGTGGTGGCAGGAAACTACCGCCCGACGCGACTTGTGGATCACCGCAGTTCCGGCGCAGCACTTCTCCGCTCGCACTCCCTTCGACCGGGACAAGCGGTTGTGGTGCGGGTTCATTGTGCAGAGCGAGGATACGTGCATCTACTTTGCTGGAGACTCCGGCATCGGGCCACATATCCCGCAAATCGCTCAGCGGTTCCCGCGTATCGATCTGGCCATCCTTCCGATAGGGGCATATTTGCCGGGATGGTTTATGAGCGAAATGCACATGTCGCCGTCGGAAGCGGTGGAAGCGCATCTTCGGCTGGGTGCGCGCGTCAGCATTGCCAGTCATTTCGGCACATTCGATCTGGCTGATGACGGGGAGGAGGAGCCGCTGGAAGCTTTACGAGACGCCCTGCAGCAGAAGAACTTAGAGGGAACCGAATTCACCGTCCTGCGCTTCGGAGAAGGCTGCCAGATTCCGCTTCGCTCTGCACCCATACGCGAGCGCCAGCAGGTCGCCGGGTAGTAGCATGCTTGTTGCGGTTGCTCGAACGGACAATCGAAAACACGTGGTCGCCTCGCCGCAATCTTGATCTCCGCCTGCATGATGTACGTAGCGCTCTTACGTGGGATCAACGTCGCCGGCAAACATTTGTTGCCGATGGAAGAGCTCGCCGCAATTGTGTCCGCCTGCAAATGCACGGATGTGCGAACTTACATCCAGAGCGGAAACATAGTCTTTGCAGCTTCGACTGATATGGCTAAGCGCCTCCCGGCTCTGCTGACGAAGAGAATCGAGGAGCGATTCGGGTTTGCAACTCCCGTCGTCTTGCGCTCACGCGACGAGCTAGCGCGGGTGGTACACACGAACCCTTTCGTCGCGGCAAATTTGCCGCAAAACACGCTACACGTCTACTTCCTCAACGAACGCGCCCATGAGAATGCGGTGCAAAGTCTCGATCAAAAGCGTTCAATGCCTGACGAGTTTCGGATTATTGGCAGGGAAATCTATCTGCATTTGCCGAACGGAATGGGACGTACGAAGCTTACAAACGCTTTTTTCGAGTCCAGGCTGAAGACGGTTGCGACCGCGCGAAACTGGACGACCGTTCAGAGATTGCTGGAAATGATGCAGTCGTAACTTGCGTTTGCGCTCCAACGCATCGCGTTGGACGTGTGGCCAAATTACCCTGCTCAGTACCTGAGAATTTTGCTGAACGAAGCGGGATCGAGACTCGCACCACCGACCAATGCGCCGTCGATTTCCTCCTCCGACATCAATGCGGTGGCGTTCTCCGGCTTCACGCTGCCGCCGTAGAGTATCCGCAGGTTCTCCGCGAATTCATCACCAAACGCCTTGCCGGCTTCGTGGCGGATGACGGAATGCGCCTCCGCCGCCACCTGGGGAGTGGCGGTTCTGCCGGTCCCGATCGCCCACACAGGTTCATAGGCGATCACCAGCTTTGCCGCTTTGCGCGCCGAGATGCCGTTGAAGGCCCGCGTGCATTGCCGGCGCAGCACGTCTTCAGTGAGGCCAGCCTCCCGCTCCTCCAGCACCTCTCCCACGCACACGATCGGCGCCAATGCCGACTCCAGTGCAAATTCCAGCTTGCGGTTGACCGTGTCATCGGTTTCGTTGAAGTACAGGCGCCGTTCCGAATGTCCGATGATCACGTGCGAGACGCCCAGCGCTGTGAGCATGGGCGCGGAAATCTCGCCGGTGAAGGCGCCCTCCTTTTCCCAGTGTACGTTCTGCGCACCGATGGCCACTTCGGAGCCGGATGTGGCTTCGATCGCGGTGTGGAGATCAATGAAGGGCGGAAAAACCGCAATTTCATCGCGGTCATGGCCGGCAATCATGGGGAGGAAATGCGCGAAAAAAACGGCAGTTTGTTCCGGAGTCTTGTACATCTTCCAGTTGGCAGCAATCAGTTTCTTTCTCACGTGCAGACCTTGGCGCAACAGGGATGGGCACAACGACCCTCGATTATAGGCCGAAGCGTTGCGCCGTCCGGCAGGAGAATTTCGTCTGCCGAGAACGGCGCGAGCCTCAAGAAAAAAGCAGTCAGTTGCTCACTCGACCGGCAACTCAAATTCAAATGTTTCTCCCATGAGCGGCACCGTTAAGTGGACCCGGCGACTTTTCTTTGCGTGCGCCGTGACGGGAGACCCTTCGGAGAGCTTGCCCAGCGCGTAATAGAGCACGCCGGCCGCGTTGGCATGGGGCGGAACGGTGTTCGCGAGCAGCGCGTATTGCTCGACCAGCTCCGGCGATGACGGATGCTGCAGTTGGCTCAGCGGATCCGCTGCCATTGCCTCGCGATTTCGCAGCCGGCAAACCTGGTCGCACTCAATCGGTCCGGCGACATCTTCTTGCAGAGCGTCTGGGCTGTCGGTGTAAAGTACATTCCTTCCCGCCGGCATGGTACCGCTGTTGGTGTGTGCGGCCATCGCTCTCATCATCTCCATGAACGATCCGGCCATGTCACTGGTGATTGGAGTATCCGTCGGTGCTCCACCGATACCGTTGACTGCATATCGTGCCATATTCTGCGGCTTGCGCATCTTGCGCGCCAGCTCCGAGCCCGGTATCGCGATCAACTCACGACCGCCGATGGCGTCAGATACAACAACGTCTCCCGGTTTGACGGTCATTGATCGTAGCCCGCTGTTGTATACGCGTATCTTCACTGCCAGAAACTTGCGATTGACCACCGAGTGAGCAGCTACCACGACGGTGCAGTCCGAGGCCGCGGCATACTGGTAGACAATACCGTCGACGAAGAATGTACCGCCAGTGTCAGAAGCATCACGCGTGATCTGTTGGGCAGCCAGCGGACACACGATCAGCAGCGCGCAAAACCATGAGCGCATGAAGCCTCCACTTCTGCACGGGGGATGCTGCTTGCAACATCGGCAAGGAGCCTTCGGAACCTGAGGCGAACCCATCCGATGTTGTAATCTGGCAGCAGGTTCGATGTCGTATCAACACACAGTCGAGCAGCTTTACGCCCTCGGCCAAGAGCTGGCCGGCACCCCCTCGCATAAGTTCGACCTGACCTATGTCCGCCTGATTCTGGAGGCGCTAGGCAATCCCGAGCGCCGCTTTCCCAGCGTGCTAATCGCTGGCACAAACGGCAAAGGCTCGACAGCTGCGACCTTGGCGTCGATCCTGCGTACGGCCAGTCACCGCACAGGCCTCTACAGCTCGCCCCACCTGGTCCGTATCAATGAGCGCATTCGCGTCGACGGCGAGCCAATCTCGGATGCCGAGTTCGGAACGATTTATGAACGCGTGGAACACGCCGCCCAGGAACTCCTACGGGCCGGCAGGCTACCTTGGCACCCCAGCTTTTTCGAGATGCTTACGGTAATGGCCTTCGAGTACTTCGCCTGTATTGGGATTGACATTGCTGTGCTGGAAGTTGGCATGGGCGGTCGGCTGGATGCCACCAACGTGGTCGAACCGCTGCTCTCGGTGATTACCGACATCTCACTCGATCATCAAAAATATCTGGGCGACACGATCGCTGAGATTGCAGGCGAGAAAGCTGGAATCATCCGCCGCAATGCCGTGGTGGTGACGCTACCGCAACATCCTGAGGCCAATGAGGTAATTGGAACTGCCATCATGGAGCACAATTCGCGCGGCGTAAGCGCGGCCAGCTACGTGCCGCCAGTCTCGCCGGGAGCCGCAACCTACCTTGCGGGAAATGAGCCTGCAGCACTGGGGCGAAGCCGCTATCCGCTCACGGTAATGGGCGAGGAAATCACTGTCGATTCGCCGCTGGCAGGACGGCACCAATTGCGCAACGTCGCTCTCGCCATTGCTGCCGCCGAGGAACTGGGGCACTTCGGATTCCGGATTACACCGCGGCAAATCGAGCAGGGAATTCGCAACACGCGATGGCCCGGCCGCTTCCAGGTAATTCCTGCTTCGGCCGGGTATGACCGCGACATGGTTCTGGATGTCGCGCACAATCCGGCTGGCGCATGGGCCTTGCGCTCGGCATTGTCGGGAAATTTTTCCGGCCGCGAGCTCACCTTTATATTTGCCGCCATGCGCGACAAGGCGGTTCGTGAGATGGCAGAGATCTTGTTTCCTACGGCGGAGCGCGTCGTGTTAACCCAAGTCAACAATCCGCGAGCGGCCACGACAGCCGAATTGCTGCAAGCCGCCACGCGAACTGGCGCCGTCCTACATACGGATGAGAGCGTGCCTGACGCATTGAGAAGAGCCCGAGATTTGGGTCCCTCGGACGCGCTCGTGGTGGTGACAGGCTCGATCTATCTGGTTGGAGAAGTGATGCGTGAATTGGGAATACCGGCGTAGGCTGCAA
>DASRGM010000126.1:0-20245 GCA_035651035.1 Terriglobales bacterium | reverse complement strand
GACAACGCCAACCTCGCGGCGGCGGTGATGGAGTTGGGTGCCACGGCGTTCGTGCTGAAGCAACAGGCGGGCTCGGAGCTGCTGAAAGCTATCGAGCAAGTACTCTGCGGCAAGAGCTATCTCACTCCCAAGCTCCGGTCCAATGACTGGACAGTGATGAAAGAGCGCGCCCGCCAGTTCTCGAAAGACCTGACGCCGCGGCAGCGCGATATTGTTCAGCTTTGCGCGGAAGGATGTTCGATCAAGGAGATTGCCGGGCAGCTCAACCTCAGCGAGAAGACGGTGGAGTTCCACAAGCACCACATCATGGAATCGTTCAATCTGAAGAACAATGCCGAGCTGGTGATCTTCGCGCTGAAGCGCTCGCTGATTGCCGTGGATCCGGCATCGAATACTCCCCTCCGGCTGTCTTAAGCTACGGGAATGTCGCGTAGAAATACCTTCCAAGCGGATAGGTTTTCAGCAGCCTACTCAATCGTGTCCAGGACGACGCCTCCCCAGTCCGTGCAATTGGCGCAAAATGACGCGCGATAGAGACTAACGCAACGGGCCGAACTAGGGTTTTCCCCAGTTGTTGACATTGTCTGGCGGTGTCTAGGATGGCTGCGGCTGTTGCACTATGTCTTCGGCCAGTCATTCAGAAATGCCCAATGCAACTGCTCAACCCTGGAGGCGTCATGATACAAGCCTCACCGGTCCGACCGTGGATCACGCCTGCATGTGAGCAGCGAACGGCTCGTCATGTGTTGGACGACTGAGCGTTGCGAGCTATGAACCAGCAAGTCCGAAAGCGGGCACGAGTGCTTCTGGCCGACGATCACATCGCGGTCATACAACGCGTGAGCTTGCTACTGCAGTCGGTCTATGACGTGGTGGGGGCCGTCAGCACCGGCCGGGAGATGGTTTCCGAGGGGCTGCGGCTGCGTCCCGACGTAATTGTGGCCGACATCTCCATGCCGGATATCACCGGAATCGAGGCGGCGCACCAGTTGCGCGCCCGCGGCTCTCTAGCTAAGTTCGTGTTCCTCACCATTCATTCTGAGGACGAATTCATCGACGCCTGTATGGCAGAAGGCGCGCTGGGCTACGTGGTGAAGACCCACATGAAGTCCGATCTGATTCCAGCCATCAACGCGGCGCTTGCGGGCCGCTCGTTCGTTTCTCCGACGTGAACGCGCAGCAACCTGCTTGAAGGAAGGTGCGCTGTACAGGAGAAAGCGCATTTTTGCAGCAGCGGTTGTCGGGCGTGCTGCTGCTCTCCACCGCAGCTTTGAGGCAGAAGATCGTCAGCGGCGAGGGACAGTACAATACCTTGTAGAGCCAGCGGCGAAACGCGACGTCACAGCCCCAGCGCTGATCAGGCGCCGCCCGGAGTTCCAATGAGCGCCCAAAGCACCCCTCGCACCCCTCCTCTCTCCTACGTCGAGGTTACCGAACAGAAGCGCCTGAACGAAGCCCGCGAGAAGGGCATTCCCTGGAAGAAGTGGGGCCCGTACCTGAGCGAGCGGCAGTGGGGTACAGTCCGCGAAGACTACAGCAGCGACGGGGATGCCTGGAGCTACTTTTCCCACGACCAATCGCGCTCGCGCGCCTATCGCTGGGGAGAAGACGGGCTCGCCGGCATCTGCGACGAGAAGCAGCGCCTGTGCTTTTCCGTGGCGCTGTGGAATGGACGCGATCCGATCCTGAAAGAAAGGCTGTTCGGCCTGACGAATAGCCAGGGCAATCACGGGGAGGACGTCAAAGAATATTACTTCTACATCGACAGCACGCCCACGCACTCGTACATGAAGTATCTGTACAAATATCCGCAGCGGGAGTTTCCGTATCGCGACCTGGTGGAAACCAATGGCCGCCGCTCACGCGAGGAGTTGGAATACGAACTGCTCGATACCGGCGTCTTTGACGACGACCGCTACTTCGATGTCTTCGTCGAATATGCCAAGGCCGATCCGGAAGACCTGCTGGTCCGCATCTCCGTCCACAACCGCGGACCTGAGGCGGCGCAGATCCACGTGTTGCCGACGCTATGGTTCCGTAATACGTGGTCGTGGGGCGACGGCGAATCGAAGCCGGCCTTGAGCCAGGCTGGCGAAGACACGATATGCGCTTCGCATGCTCAGCTTGGCGAGTACGGCTTGCAATGCGAAGGAGCGGGCGAGTTGCTCTTTACCGAAAATGAGACCAACGTCTTCCGGCTCTGGCATCAGACGAATTCCACGCCGTACGTGAAGGACGCGTTTCACGAGTATCTGATCTCAGCCCGGAAGGATGCGGTCAGTCCCGCGAAAACAGGAACGAAAGCCGCCGCACACTACGTATTCGAGGTTCCCGCAGGCGGTTGCAAGGAGGTGCGGTTGCGCCTTTCGGCGAAGCCGGCAGGCACCGGTTTCACCGACTTCGATCAGGTCTTCGCCGCCTGTCTCGCCGACGCCGACGAGTTCTACCGGCGCATCACGCCCCAGAACCTCACCGAGGACGAGCGTCGCCTGCATCGCCAGGCGCTCGCTGGAATGTTGTGGACCAAGCAGTATTACTATTTCGACCTCGACAAGTGGCTGGTCGAGCATGACGCCCATCCGCTGGTGGGCAGCCGCAAAGTGACGGCACGGAATGCCGAGTGGTTCCACATGCTCAACAGCGATGTCATCTCCATGCCCGACAAGTGGGAGTATCCCTGGTACGCGGCATGGGACCTCGCGTTTCATACCATTGCGCTCTCGCTGGTCGACTTCGACTTCGCCAAGGACCAGCTGCTGCTGATGCTGCGCAATCTGTACGCCCATCCCAACGGGCAGATTCCCGCCTATGAGTGGAACTTCAGCGATGTAAACCCGCCAGTGCACGCCTGGGCGACGCTGTTCCTCTATCGCATTGAGGCGGAGTTGGGCCGCGCCGATATGCGCTTCCTGGAGCGCTCCTTTCAGGGGCTGATGCTCAACTTCAACTGGTGGGTGAACCGCAAAGATCCCGAGGGCCGCAACGTCTTTGCCGGTGGATTCCTGGGGCTCGATAACATTGGAGTCTTCGATCGCAGCGCGCCATTGCCCACCGGCGGCCATCTCGACCAGGCTGACGGCACCGCCTGGATGGCGTTCTATTGCCTCTCCATGCTCGAGATGGCAGTCATCCTGACCGAATATGACGTCATGTACGAGGAGATCGCCTTCCGTTTTCTCGAGCAGTTCATCTGGATCACCTACGCCATGGACCGCATCGGTGTGAACCATGACGAGATGTGGGACAGCGCCGACGGGTTCTTCTATGATCTGCTGCATTTGCCCAACGGCGATGCCGTGCGCTTGAAGATCCGCTCCATGGTGGGCCTTCTACCTATATGCGCGGCAACCATCTTCGAAGGAGGAGCCATGGCCCAGCATCCCCGGATGTTGGACTTGATGGAACTCTTCCGCAGGCGCCATCCCGAAGTGCTGGAGAAGATCGCAATCATGGACGGCGGCTTCGTCGGTTACGCCCAGCGCCGGCTGGCATCGGTGTGCAACAAGGAGAAGCTGCAACGAATCCTGGGCTACATGCTCGACGAGAACGAATTCTTCAGTCCGTACGGAATACGCTCGCTGTCGCGCTATCACCTTGACCATCCATTTGTGTTCGATCTTCAGGGTCATGAGTATAAGGTGCAGTATCTGCCGGCGGAGTCGAACACGGGGATGTTCGGCGGCAATTCTAATTGGCGCGGGCCGATCTGGATGCCGGTGAACGCGATCATCATTCGCGGCCTGCTGAACATGTATCCGTTCTACGGTGACGACTTCAAGGTCGAGTGTCCCACCGGTTCGGGCAAGTACATGACGCTGTTCGAAGTCGCGAAGGAGATCGGCGATCGCTTGGCGAAAATCTTCCTCCGTGACGAAAGCGGAAGGCGTCCGGTGTACGGGGGCACGAAGAAGTTCCAGGACGATCCGTACTGGCGCGATTACATCCTCTTCTACGAGTACTTCCATGGGGACAACGGCGCAGGGTTAGGTGCAAGCCATCAGACGGGTTGGACGGGGCTGATCGCGCGCTCGCTTGACCTGTTCGCACGGCTCACGGCCGAGGACGCGCTGCGGAATTCTAAGAATGTCATGGCGGAGATCACGCGCAAACAGGTGGCCGGGAACTAGGTCTCGACAGCGCTAAGCAAAGAAGGATTACGACCCAGCAGTGGGCAGGGCTTTGTACCGAAGTAAAAACTCACCAAACGGTTTGCAACTGATTCGGACATAGCGGTGAGTTACTCTACCTCTACAACGGATCACGCAAGCATATTTAAGCCTGCCGCCGAGTAGCTTTATGCCAGCTAGCGAGAAACTCGATACCCATCGCAAAGCTCTGACCCTAAATCTCGATGCGTCTATTTTTGGTTCCTTTGCCGAAATCGGCGCCGGCCAGGAGGTCGCGCGCTGGTTTCTGTTGGTTGGAGCAGCCTCGGGATCGGTTGCCAAAGCCATCTCCGCCTACGACAAAGCGGTCAGCGATGATCTGTACGGCGCTGGCTCACGCTACGTATCCCGAGAGCGCCTCGTGGCCATGCTGTCTCGCGAGTGGGCACAACTGCTCGAGCAACTGGACAACACTCGAGGATCGCAGACCCGCTTCTTCTGCTTTGTCGATACCGTTTCGGCCCGCAACTATGCGGGAACCAACGAAGCCCACGGTTGGATCGGGCTGCGCTTCCAGCAGGAGCCGCGCGGCGAACCTAACGATGTGCTGTTGCATGTCAACCTGCAAGACCCGACCAACCTGCTCCAGCAACAGGCCATCGGCATCCTGGGTGTAAACCTGATCTACGCCGCCTTTCATCAGTCGCAGACAAAAGAGTATTTCCTGGAGAGCGTTGCCGACGACGTTACGGGTCGAATCGAAATTGATTATGTGGATCTGCGCGGCTCCGCCTTTCAGCCTTGGGACCAACGCACGTTACTGGCGCACCTGGTATGTACGGGGCTTGCCCGGGGAGTCTGCTTCCCTGCGGCCGGCTCTCCGACCCCGCCTACGGAGGTTCTGCACAGAAGAGCTCTCGTCCTCGCGCCAGGATACTTCGCACATGCGGATCCGGCCCACGCAGAAATCCACACGCAGATGATAGCTTCGGGCATTCAGCAGTTGCAGGAAGAGTTAGGGGAAAGCAAGGTACCGCCACGGGGGTTCTTCTGCCTCACCCTGGCGCCGCTCAGGACCAACGATCGGGTTCCCGAGATCGCTGACGTACTTCATCGTATCGAGGCGTTGGGTGCGCGAGGTGGCGACGTGTTGCTGGTTCGCGAACGCGAGCTCTACACCTTGACCGAATTGGTGAACCGCTACACCAAAGAACCAGTCCGTTTCGTCGTCGGTCTCTCCCTCCTGATCCGAATGTTGCACGATCGCTATAACAAGCTGGATGACAGTCTGCTGAAGGCTCTGTCGCACCTGTTCGCACAGAATGTTCGCATTTACGCTTATCCGATGAAAACGGCGGACCTGCAAGAATCCATTCAGGGCATTGATGCTCTCGACTGGGAGTGGAGCGAAACGAACGGGTGGGTTTCTGCGCGCCAGTTACATCCAGCGCCGCCGCTGGGATACCTCTACTCATATCTTCTCGCCAGTAACTTCCTCGTTCCCATAGAGGGTGATTAAAGAAACGTAACTCGCTTCGTTGAGATTTCCGCGCAGTCGTTTCTTGATTGAAGTTGAGTGAATTTCAGCGAGACCAGCTTTCAATTGCTCGGAATACCGAGAATCGCGCCAGTACGGCATTTGGGGCAAGGTTGATTATTGCCTCCAGTCGAAGCAGCTGTTGGCGCTTTGGCTCCAGGCTTGTCAGGTACTCACGCCTGTTCCGACCGCAGCAGAGTGACATCCATCTGGTAAAACTTGAAGGTGTTGGCATCGGCGCCGTTGCCGGTGACTTCTTGCCGGTAGCGATCCAGCACGTCGGTCACGAAGATTGGTTTTTCGCTCTCCGGCAGAAGCTTCGCCCACTCGACGAAGGTTACTGAGCCGAAAGCTTCGAAGGCGGAGCGGGACTTGAAGTCCCATGCGCGGTCTTCGGTGCTTAGACTGCGGACCCGCAGCCCGTTGCGCTCGGCCAGCGCGGCATATTCTTCGGGACTCAGGTGAAGATACGGGTCGTGGAAGTTCTGGAAGTAGCGGGACCATCTCTCCGACAGCCGCGTTTCCTCGATGACATCTTCAAGGCTTTTGCGTTCGCCGCGCGGCACCAGGCGCAGCCTGGCGATGGCGCCGCTCTTCATGGCGGCGCGTATCGAGCGCAGGGCCTGGTCCTGCTCCGGTATCCAGTGGAGCGCGTTGAACGAAACTACCAGGTCAAACTCGGCATGGAAGCTGAGCGAACGAATATCCGCAGCCTGGAAGCGCAGATTGGGACGCGCGTAATGCCCAGCCGCGAAGGCAATCATTTCCGCGGAGAAATCGACACCTAGCACGCTTCCTTGTGGAAGGCGGGCCGCAATCTCCGCGGTAATTTTGCCATTACCGCAGCCCAGATCGAGCACCCGCTCGGTACCCTGCAGCGCCAGCAGCGCCAAAACCTCATCCGCCATGACCTCCTGAAGGCTCGCGATCCTGGCGTAGCCCGGCGCATTCCACTCAGTCATCCCAGCTCTCCACGCTCTTGCTCAAGTCTACTGGAGAGCACGACTGCCGGGTCACTACACGGGGGCGCCGGATTCAAACTGTAGTGTGGTGGTGCGGCCGGCTGGAATGGGTAGGCTGATCGGAAAGAGTGCGTCTTGGTAACGGCTGCCGTTGTTGCGCGAAGCAATCGGTACCAGATTCAGGTTTGCTTGTAGCTAGAGCGTCGCTTCGGCGGGGTGCGAATGTTTTACCATTTTCCCGCCTACCTCTGCCGGGACTTTGGGATCGGGCAGGACTGCTGCGATAGCTCTAGCTGCAACGGATTGTAGGCTGGGAAAACCTGTGGCGTGGGCTCTCGGGATGAGATTGGCTTACCTTTGGTAACACGCCGATGCAGTTCCCGAAGTTTTCGCCTCCAGCGGTGCATCGCGACCAATAGGTATCTCCGGCCTAAGCCATCAAGGCGTCTGACGAGGACAAAGAACGGCGCCCTCGCTGCCTCTGAATGCAATCCTTACTATTGAATGACCCAAAGTAGCCAAAGCCTTCGCCGGCTTCGCTTACAATAATCACGTGCACAAGTTTTTCGATAATCCGGCGGAGCGCATCGCGCCACCCGGCGCGCGCGTGCCGGCGACGGTTACGCTCGGCGTCGTCGAGATCCGCCCGGCTACCGTGCTTGCGCCGATGGCCGGCGTCACCGACACCGTCTTCCGCCGCTTCATCCGCAACCTGGGCGGTTGCGGCCTGATGATGACCGAGTTCACTTCGGCCGATGGCATCGTCCGTCACAAAGACAAGAAGGCCAAGCAGTACCTGACGTTCTACGGCAACGAGCACCCGATTTCGGCGCAACTGTTCGGCAGCGATCCCGCGACGCTCTCCGACGCCGCGCGGGTCGTCGAGGGCCTGGGCTTCGATCTCGTCGACCTCAACCTCGGCTGCCCCGCCAAGAAGGTAGTGAAATGCAATGGCGGCTCCGGCCTTCTGCGCGATCTGCCGCTTATCCGCAACATCTTCCAGTCGGTGCGCTCGGCGGTCAGCATTCCATTTACGGTAAAGTTTCGCGCCGGCTGGAGCGACAAGGAAGTCGTGCACATCAACCTCGCGAAAATGGCCGAGGACTGCGGATTGGCCGCGGTCGCGCTGCACGCTCGCACACGCGAGCAGGGCTACAGCGGGCAGGCGCGTTGGGAATGGATTGCCGCGGTGAAGGATGCGGTCCGCATCCCCGTTATCGGCAACGGCGACGTGCGCTCGCCGGAAGACGCCGCTGCCATGGTCGCGCAGACCGGTTGCGATGCCGTAATGATCGGACGCACCGCTGCCTCGAATCCCTGGATCTTCCGCCAGATCGAGCAGTACACGCGGACCGGCGCTTACGATTTGCCCAGCGACGCCGACCGCTATGCCATGATCCGCACCTACTTCGCCATGCTGGTCGAAGAAAAGATGGTGGGTGCCGAAGGCAAGATGAAGCAGTTCGCCTCGTGGTTCACCCATGGCGTCCCGCACGGCGCGCATCTGCGCAAGTCTGTCTACGAAGCCAGGTGCAGCGTCGAGATTCTCGACGCGGTGGACCGCTTTTTCGAAGCGCTTCTGAGCGGCAATGTTGCGGGTGCGCCGGCGCCTGCCGGCGAATGCAGCCAAGCAATTCCGGCATAATCACCCGCCGCGTCTCGTAAAAGACTACTTGTTCCTGGCGATGTTCTTTCCGAAACTGAACTTCGTTCCCACCGTCAGCCGATAGCTGTTGCGGCCACCATCCAACAAATTCGAGAAGAAGTTCTCGTGAACATAGTCGGTGGCGACGCGAACGCCGATGTTCCGCGTAGCCTCCCAGGTGACCCCGCCGCCAAAGCCATAAAACATGACCGTGTCAGACTTCGACAGGCTCGGTCCCACGAGCTGATTAAGGATCTGCGTGAGGATAATCTGGCAGCCCAGTTGTGGCTGGCCGCACGCCTGCGGTTCGCCCTTGAAGGCCACGTGGATCGCGCCCAATGCCGGCCGCGCAAACAGCGTGAGTTTCTTAAAGTGGCGATAGTTGAATTGCGGTCCTCCCTCATAGGTATAGTCCTGGGCGCTGAAGGGAACGGCCGCAACGAAGCCCGGTGGCAATGGCAATTGTGCCAACTGCGCTTGCACTGCCGGCGCTAGTTTGTTGGGGAATAACGTAGAGCCTCCATCGCCATAGCTGAAATCCAAGCCCAGCGTGAGCCAGGGACGTACATTGACGCCGAAGTCGGCATCGATTCCGCGTTGCGCCAGGTTCAGCGACGGTGTGGCGTAATAGGAGAACGCTTCGAAAGTCGAGAACTGCGGGATGTCGGTCTGTTGCGCCAGGCAGGTGAGGGAAGCGAATAGCAGGAACAGAACAATCGCGGAAAAAATTGTCAGCCGCATAGTAATCTCCTGGCCACTCATTGTGAGTTCACGAGTTGGCCTGTGGTGGATGCAGAGCGGCCGTCAAGCTGTGAGGGATGAGAACAATCTCGCGCCGGCAACTCTCATTCCAGTGTGCTCCCGTTACCTCGGCACAGCCAGACGCAAAGTTTCATTTTGAACATCCCGTTCCCGTAACGGGAAGCGGCAACCGCAGCACTTGATCGAGGAGTCGGTGCAGACTACCGGACGGAATATTGCGCTACAAGAGGAAAGGGGCAAATCCCATGCGACTTCAGTGATAGTCCAGCGGCGAGTCAACCTCACGCGATGCTGCTGCCGGTCGCCAGTGCCAGTCGTCGCGCGATGATTGCGTATGCCGACGCATTGAAGGCGAGGCCGATGTGGGTGCCGGCAACCTCGAAGTCGCATTCCGGGTTGCCGGTGGTGCAGTAGCGCCAGTCGGCGATGCCGTCGCTGCGCGTATAGATCGCCGTCTGCACGATGCCGCAAGCTACTTTGCGTCGCAGCGACGAGAGGAAGTCGCAGGTGCACTGTCCGGTGTAACAGGTGGGCTGAACGCCGAGCCCGTGGTCGGTCAGGATCTGCCGGCGAACGTTATCGACGGCGCGGCGCACGCTGGGATGTATGACCACGCCGCGGAACGGGGCAGCCAGCGTGATCACGGAGGCGACGGCATCGGAGCGCTGGCAGGCGGCGGCACGGGCGATCACCCCGCCCAGGCTGTGGCCGATGAGATGGATCTTGCGCCCGGTCTCATCCAGTGCGCGATCGATGCTGTCATTCAGCCGGCGCTGGATCAGCAGGTTGGGGCACTCGGCGTTGCGTCCGATGCCCGAAAAAAATGGCCGGTATCCGATCCGGCCCAGCCACCCGTACAGCTGTCGAAGAAAGGCGTCGGTGCCCAGAAAGCCGGGCACCAGCAGCACCCCCGACCCATCACCGCGCGGTACCCCCAGGCCCCAATACACGGGTGAGGAATGTAGCAGGAGGAAATCGGCGGCGAACAACGCCTCTTTCCAGATGGTGACGTTGGCTTCTCCAATTTCTTCGTGAAAGGCGGCGGCAGGCGGCGGAGTCATGATGCGAGCAAGTCTTTCAGTGGCAGAGCGGGCCAGCTTCCGGGAAGTTAGTGTAGAGATGAGGGCGCCGGGTTGCCAAGAGGGAAATTGAAGGCGGCCCAATGGGTCGCATCGTCGCTGCCGAGAGCGGCGTCTAATCAGACATAAGCCTTGAACTTCGGACCTACAATTCGGCGTAAAGCCCGGCAATTTAGCACTCTGGTGCGGCATTCGGCCATGACGCCGCGCACCGGAGTTCCGCGCAAGCCCGTACTCGTAAAACGCGGCGAGTTGGGCATGACCTTCATCGGCCATTCCAGCTTCTTCCTGCAGATCGGCGGCAAGAACATCCTCATCGATCCCAACTTTGCGCGCTGGATCTTTGTGCTGAAGCGGCTGCGGCGGCCGGGAGTTCGCATGCGCGATCTTCCCCCGATCGACGCTGTGCTGGTCACCCACGCGCACTTCGACCACTTGCACCGTCCCTCGCTGCGCGCCATCGCGCGCCTGACGCGCTGGCAGTCGGGCAAGCGTCCCATCATTGTTGTGCCGCACCATCTGCGCGATCTGGTCAGCCATCTCGGATATGGCCGCATCGTCGAGCTTGAGTGGTGGCAGCAGATGAAGCTGGGGGATGTGGAGATCACCCACGTTCCGGCGCAGCATTGGGGTGCGCGTATTGTGCGCGACATGCATCGCGGCTACGGCGGCTACGTTCTGCGCAGCGGACGCCAATCGGTATACCACGCAGGCGACACCGCCTACTTCGATGGATTCGGCGAGATTGGCCGGCGTCTGCACCCCGAAATCGCTTTGCTGCCGATCGGCGCCTATCACCCGGCTTCCTATCGCGCCGTGCATACCAGCCCGGAGGACGCGGTGCAGGCGTTCGTCGATCTCGGCTCGAGCTGTATGGTGCCGATGCACTATGGCAGCTTTCGCCTGTCGCATGAGCCGGTAGATGAGCCACTGAAACGCCTGCGGGCTGAGGCCAGGCGGCGCCGAATCGAGAAGCGGGTGTGCGTGCTGGAAGAGGGCGTGACGACGTTCTTTGGATAGCGCGCTCAGCTGATAGGCCGCTCACTTAATGTGCCACTCATCCGAAGTACGAACCGTATAGGCCGCTCACCCAATGTGCGAAGTGATATCCGGTGCGTGCTGAGCCTAATACCGCGCAAACTAGAAGATTGTCATCACGAGCGCAGCGAGGGATCTGCTTTCCGCCCGCGCGGGAATGCTGCGCGAGCCCTCGTCGACAATTCTTTTCATCCGTGCGAGAAATTCCTGGAACTCCAGACTCGCGTCAGCCCCCAACATTACGTCGCCACGAATCGCTGAAACTCCTCCACGATCTTTCCCGGCAACTCCTCGCGATTCGACTTCTGCAATAGCCCGTGCGCTGCGCCTTCGATCGAGATGAGCCTTGCCCGCCCGGGAATCAGCTTCACCGCTGCCTCCAACTCTGCGGCGGTACCGAAGGCGTCGCAGGTTCCGCTGACGAAAAGTGTGGGGACCTGCAACCGGGGCAAGTGCGCCGTCCGCAACTGTGCCGCGCGGCCCGGCGGATGCAGCGGATACGACAACAGCAGCAGGCCTTCAACCAGCGCCGGCGCATCCGCAACCAGCATGCTGGCCTGGCGTCCACCGTACGACACGCCGCCGAGAAATGCCGGCCCGCCAAAGCGCTCCTTCATCATCGCCACTGCCCGGCGCAGTCCATCCTGGTCCTTTTGCGCGTTCGAAGGCGACGGTGGGCCTGTTGCGCGCCGCTGCCGAAACGGCAGATCGCACCGCAGCGCGTTGAATCCAATCGCGGCAAAACGCTCGCACAGCGCCACCAGCAGCGGCGCTTTTGTATTCCCTCCCGCCCCATGCGTCAGCACGATGGATCCCGCGCGCTTCGACTGCGCGAGGTGAAGGAAGCCGCGCACCGGGGCCTGGCCGGGCTCCAAATCGGCGAACAGTTCGAAATCGGCGTTCTTCACCCTAACAGCCTCCAAGCGTTATCAGCGGCCTGTTTGGCCCGCGAGAGGCGCCTCTCACGGCGCGAAGATCTTGTATAGCATCAGGTAAATCACCACTCCGGTGACGGAGACGTACATCCAGATCGCCCAGGTGTAGGGCGCGATTTTCTTGTGACGGTCAAACCTTCCCTTCAGCGCCCGCGCCAGCGTGATCAGTACGAACGGCACAACCAGCGCCGCCAGAATGGTATGGGAAATCAGGATGCCGAAGTACAGCGGACGGGAAAAGCCTTGCCCCTGGAACCGCGTGACCCCTGCCCGCAGTACCAGGTGATAGTAAAGGTAGGAGACGAGGAATGCGCTTGAGGTAACAAACGCCGCCAGCATCAAGCGCTTGTGCGCCTGCCGGCGGCCGCGCTTGATCAAGTACAGGCCTGAGCCGATCAGCAGGGCGCTGGAGCCGTTCAGCACCGCATCGAGCGCGGGAAAAAAACTCGGGCTCAACTGCATCAGGCTGCCGGTTTGGTACTGCGGCGGTTCGCCACCAGGAACGATAGGCCGAACATCACCAACGTGAACAGCCCCAGGACCGCGAAGTTGCCGCTGAGCGGCAGATCGGTGGAAGAGGCTGGAAACAGCAAGGAGCGCAGCGCCTCCGTCCCGTAGGTCAGCGGATTGATGCGCATCAGCAGCCGGATCCAGAGGGACGCGCCCGAGAGCGGGAACAGCGAGCCGGACAGCAGCCACAAGGGGATCAGAAACAGGTTAATGATGGCGTGAAAGGCCTGCGTCGAGTCCATCGGCCAGGCAATGATGAAGCCCAGGGCGGTCAGCGAGAACGCGACCAGAAAAATGGCCAGCACCGTCAGCCCGAAACTCGCCACTGTGAAATGCACGCCCACTGCGGGTGCGAACACAAGAAAGATGAGCCCCTGCGCGGTTGCCAGCGTCGCGCCGCCCAGCACCTTGCCCAGCACGATGACCGAACGGCTCACGGGCGCCACCAGCACCGACAGCAGAAATCCCTCTTTGCGATCTTCAATCACCGACATCATGGTGAATATGGCGGTGAACAGCACGATCATGATCAGCGCGCCGGGAAAGAAGAATTGCAGATAATGCTGCCCGCCTGCGCCGCTGGAACGGAACGAGGTGCCGAAGCCTGAGCCGATCACCACCCAGAACAGCAGCGGGGAAGCGATCACGCCCACCACCCGGGCGCGTTGCCGGTAGAAACGGATGATCTCGCGCCACCACAGGGAGATCGCGGGCAGCAGCGTTCCCGCACCGGCGGGAGCGAGTGTTACGGGAAGATTGCTGGTTTGCGTCGCCATGATTCAGTTGCAAGCAGCCAGTCTTACGTAGTGAATGCACAACTCACTTCCCGACCGGCTGCTCAGTGTCAATTCTAATCGATTCACGAGATGGCGGGGCGCGCACTACAGTTCGCCTATTACAATCCCTTCCGGATACAACAATCGCCCGTTTACGCCCATGAAGATTCCCTCACCAACGTGGGTTTTTATCGCATCTTCTTCCATCGCGATTACCCTGATAATCGCGGCGAACGTGTGGTGCTTCATGATCCTGGGCGAAGTCAACGGACGGCGGCCTGAGCAAGACCAGATCAGTATTTGGCAACTGCGCTGGCGACTGTACCAAGTGCTACGCCTACATTCGGAGCTGTATCCAGATAGTCCAAAACGCAAACAGATGTGGGCATTAGTTTTGCTCGGCGCCCTGTTTCTTTTCGGGGGTTTCTGGCTTACCGCTATACTGAACTCCCGCTGATCTTATGAGTTCTTCCCCTGCAGTTGTGCATCAGGCGCCTCCCGACTCCGGAACGGCTAAGGCAAACTGGAACCGGCGCCTTTTCTATCTGCTGGGATTCCTGGCGCTCATCTATGCTTTCTTTGCCGGGCTGCGCACGGTTTCCGACTTCGATCTTGGCTGGCAAATGGCAACCGGCCGCTGGATCCTCCAGCACCATAGCATCCCCTCGGTCGACGTGCTCTCCTACACCGCCGCGGGAAAGCCGTGGATCTATCCCATCGGTGCGGGAATCATCTTCTACCTCGGTTACCTGTTGGGAGGATTTGCGCTTCTCTCCTGGATGGGGGCGGCCGCATGTGTTGGCACAGTCGCGCTGCTGTTGCGCAAGAATTCCAGCGTCGGCGCAGCGATTGCCATTCTCGCCGTCCCGGTCTTCGCGTTGCGCACCACTCCTCGCGCCGACGTGTTCACCGTTGTACTGTTTGCGGCGTTCCTCTCGCTGCTGTGGGAACACCATCGCAGCGGACGCGCTCGGCTTTGGCTGCTGCCACTATTGATGGTCGCCTGGGTGAATCTCCACGTGGGATTTGTCGCGGGATTGGGACTTCTGGCCGCTTACGCGGTCACCGAGCTGTTGGAGTCGCTTTCTCGCGAGAGCCGGCCGGCGGCGTTGCAGCGACTGCGTCGCGCCGCGCCCTGGCTTGCCGGCGCAGCGTTGGCAACCCTGGTGAACCCCTGGGGATGGGGCATCTACCGCGCGCTTATTCTTCAGCAACGCGTTAACAGCCAACACGAATACCTTATCGCGGAATGGAGCCGGCTCCCGCTCACCTGGGCCGCAATCGGCAATGCCGTAACCGTTCGTCATACGAACGGCGCGCTCTACCTGCTGCTGTTGATTGCAGTGCTGGCCGCGATCGCGGCGGTACGGCGCACGCACTTCGGCGCGGTCATGATGCTGCTTGGCGCGGGCTATGTGGCCGCGCGCTATGTTCGCATGGGCGCCGTCTTCGCCTGCGTGGTGGTTGTGATAGCCGGACCGATTCTGTCCGAAGCCGCGCAGAAGCTGCGCTCCGAGCTGAAGTCTGCGCGCGTGCGTTCGCTGGTCGCGCCCGTCGCAGTTGCGCTGCTGGCGCTGCTCGTCGGGGTGCGCTGCTTCGATCTGGCCACGAATCGCTTCTATCTGCGCGGCTCCTCCGAGAGCACCTTCGGCGCCGGCATGAGCTGGTGGTTCCCTGAGCGCGCCGCGGCGTTTATCGCCGACAATAACCTTCCGGGAGAACTCTTCAACAGCTACGATGCGGGCGGATTTGTAGCCTGGCGGCTCGGCCCCCAGCGGCGCAATACCATCGATGGGCGAGCACTGGTCTTCGGCGTCGAAGCCATGCGGCGCAACAGCAAGCTGCTCGAAACCTCGCCCGACTCGCCGCTGTGGCAGCAGGAGATGAGCCGCTACAGCATCAATACGATTCTGCTGCCGCTGGGACGCTTCGATGGCATCGAGCTGACGAAGCTGCTGGAATTCTGCAACAGCACCTCATGGCGGCCGGTTTATCTCGATGAGGTATCTGCCGTCTTCGTGCGGCGTGATGCGCCGGGCGCGGCAGAGCTGATACAGCGTTATCCGGTCGATTGCGCCAACGCGGCGCTGCCCGCACCGCCGCTGCCCAAACCCGATACCCAGGCCTTCAATGCATGGAGCAACTCGGCAGCAGTCTTGGCCGCCCTGGGCCGCAACTCGGAGGCACTGGCCGCCACCGACAACGCCCTCGCAATTTTCGCCGACAGCTCCTTTGCGCATTGGCTGCGCGGCAATCTGCTGGCGGCCATGAACCGCCCGGACGAGGCGCAGGAAGAATATCTCGCCGCCGTTCGCCTGGAATCCAACGACGTCACCTGGGCCGCTCTCGCCGACTTCTACCGCACGCACGGCCGCGCCGCCGAGGCCCTGGACGCGATGCAGCGCGCGGCCGCGCTCTCGCCGCGTCCATTTACCCTGCAGTCAAGTCTTGGCTACATGTACCTGAAAGCCAACCAGCCTCAGGATGCGCTGCACGCCTTCGACGCCGCCCAGCGCAGCGCCCCCGCCAACGTTGCGGCCGCGGACGACGGAGCCTTCGATTTCATGCTGGCGCAGGGCCGCTCGGTTGCATGGAACCAGCTCGGCGATGTCTCGCGAGCCATTGCCTTTCAGGAACAGGCCGCGCACTTGCAGCCCGACGCGCCCGAACCCTGGCGGCGGCTGGCGAAGTTGTATCGCGGCCAGGGCCGTGCTGAGGATGCATTACGTGCGGAGCTGAAGGCGACCGCCGCCGAGCAGAAACACGAGAACTGAAGACCTGCGCTGCGCTCAGGAATGGAGCGGCTTCTCATCCAGCAGAGTGCGAATCTCGCTCTCGAACGCCGCTTTGTCGACCATTCCAACGTGCCAATCGGCGATTTTGCCGTCGCGATCGATCAGCAGCGTGACCGGCATGTTCGAGATCTGATAGAGCTTCGTCACCTCATCGTTTCCAAGCACCACGGGATAGTTCAGCTTGTGCTCGGCCAGGAACGGCTTCACCACGGTCCATCCATCGTCCATGGATACGCCGATGGCCGAAAGTCCTGCTTGCTTGTACTTGTCTTGAAAGTCCATGTACCACGGAATTTCCGTCTTGCAGCCATGGCACCAGGTCGCCCAAAAATCCAGCAGGACGACTTTGCCTCGCTGGTCGGATAGCTTCAGCGTCGATCCATCTGCCTGTTGCAGCGCGAAGTCGGGCGCGGCCTTGCGTTCGCTGGGAGCTATCAGTTTGGACGGCGTCTGCGCATTTCCCACCGCCACCAGCATCAACGCGATCACAACCAGTGCAGGGCGATAAAGCTTGCCAGGAAGCATAGCTTGTCCTCTCCGAATCTCTAGTGAGCCTCTGATTGGCCAGACTGCTCGTCTTGTTCTTCCGTCCAGAAGCGATGTCCGGTCCGGCGGATGAAAACGTCCTCCAGGCTCGGCTTGTGGATCGAGACGCCCTCGACCTCGCCGGGGAAGGCTTCGACGACCTCAGTCACGAAGCGATGTCCACTCTCGATTTCCAGGCGCACGCGATTGTCGAGCACAGTGGGATGCACGGCGAAACGCTGCTCGACGCGGGCGGCCAGCGCCTCCGGCTCGCGCGCCTCCAGCAGGATGACGTCGCCGCCGATCTCGCTCTTCAGCTCCGCCGGCGTACCCAGGGCGACCAAGCTGCCGTTGGCATAAATCGCCAGCCTGTCGCAGCGTTCGGCCTCTTCCATCAGGTGGGTTGTCACCAGCACCGTCACGCGCTCTTCATCGCGCAGGATTTGCAGATACTGCCATAGGTCGCGTCGCGCGCCGGGATCGAGTCCGGTGGTCGGCTCATCCAGCAGCAGGACTGATGGATGATGCAGCAGACCCTTTGCCAGCTCCAGCCGCCGCTGCATGCCGCCGGAAAACGTCTCGGCCTTTTCCCTGGCGCGATCGGCCAGCCCGACGCGGCCCAGCATCTCGCGAACGCGCTGCTTCAGTTTCGCGCCGCCCAGCCCGTAGATGTGGCCGACCAGCATCAGGTTCTCTTCCGCCGAAAGCTTCACGTCGATGCTCTGCGCCTGGAAGACGACGCCGATGTTGCGCCGCACCAGCGCGGGGGCGCGCGCAACATCGTGGCCCAGAATCAGCGCGCGTCCGCCGGACGGAATCATGAGTGTCGAGAGGATGCGGAAGGTCGTGGTCTTGCCGCTGCCGTTGGGGCCGAGCAGCCCGAAGATCTCCGCCGGACGCACCTCGAACGACACGCCGGCTAGCGCCACGCGGTCGCCATATTGATGACGCAACGCCTGAAGCTGTATGACGGCCGACTGGCCTGTGCCGGAGCTATCGATTGCGGGCTGATGAAGAGTATGGGAAGCGCTCATGCGGACGGCCAACTACGATTCTATATGGCGCAGCCGGAGCGGTCGAACGCCTGTTTGACATTCCCGCCGTGCCGGTTAACATTCAACCGCGGGGCCTTCGTATGAACATCGAATCCGGGATCAGGAAGTCGCAGCGCGTCTGGAGAAGCAACTCCAGTTGACGGGTTCCGAAAGCGTCGAGGAAGTCTTGCTACATCTCCTGGAAACTCAGGAGGAGCAGGACCGCTGGCTATTGGAGAATCGCGACGCAAACAACGCAAGAATCCGGCGTGGCATTGAGCAGCTTCAAAGAGGCGAGGGCATTTCCGATGATCAGTTGGATGACTACCTGAAACGCCTCAAGGCTCAGGCCGAATGAAGCCGCGCTATGTTCTGGCACCCGCAGCGGCAGACGATCTGGTTCGTATTTGGAGGTACATCAGCGCGCAAAGCAGTGCTGAGGCAGCAGATCGTGTTGAAGCCGCGATTCTGGATAGACTTGTTTTCTTTCGAGCGCCCCTGGGGCGGGCCACTGGCGTAAAGACTTGACCGATAAACCTGTCAGGTTTTTTCCCGTCTACTCCTACTTGATCGTTTATCTGCCCGAAACAAAACCACTCCAAATTGTTTCAATCCATCGGGCATCGCGATCTGCGCCGCCTGCTGAGAAACCGGCTGTAGATCGCTTGTTCTTCACGCTTCTGCCGGCGCCTTCCGCTCGCGCAGCGACTCCACAATCACGTACAGCACGGGGATGAAGAACAGGTTCAACACGGTTGAGACGATCATCCCGCCAAAGACGGTGGTTCCCACGGAGTGCCGGCTTTGCGCGCCTGCGCCTGTAGCGAACACCAGCGGCAGCACGCCCAGAATAAAGGCGAAGGAGGTCATCAGGATGGGACGCAGCCGGATGCGTGCGGCTTCCACCGCCGCCTCGCGAATCGAAAATCCCCTGCGCCGCAGCTGCTCGGCAAACTCGACGATCAGAATGGCGTTTTTCGATGCCAGGCCGATCAGCATCACCAGCCCGATCTGGCAGTAGACGTCGTTCAGTTGCCCGCGCAACGCTTGCGCCACCAGCCCGCCCAGCATTGCCATGGGCACGCTCAGCAGGATGATGAACGGCAGCACCCAGCTCTCGTATTGCGCTGAGAGCGTGAGGTAGACCATCAGCAGGCCTAGCCCGAATAACAGCGCCGACTGGGCGCCCGACTTAATCTCCTCCAGCGACAGACCCGACCACGAGTAGTTGAAGCCCAGCGGCAGCTTCTTCGCCACTTCTCCCATCGCCTGGATTGCCTGGCCCGAGCTGTAACCCGGCCCGGCCGAGCCATTGATTTCCGCCGAGCGGAACAGGTTGTAGTGTGTGATGACCTGCGGCGACGTCGACTCGCTCATCTCGACCACGTTATCCAGGGGAATCATCTGGTTGGTATCGGAGCGCACGTAGAACTCGCGGATGTCCCGCGGGCGCCGGCGGAAGTTTTCGTCGGCCTGCACGTACACCCGATAGGCGCGGTTGTTGAAGTCGAAGTCGTTGACGTACGAAGACCCCATATAGACCTGCAGAGCATCGCTGATCTGCTGGATGGGCACTTGCAAACTGCGCGCCTTGGCGCGGTCGATCTTTACTACGAACTGCGGATCGCTGGCGGTGAAGGTGCTGAACAAGCCGCTAAGATCTTTGCGCGAATTGCCTTCGCGGACCACCTTCTGGGTAACGTTGTAAAGGTCTTCGACCGAGTTGCCGCCTTCATCCAGCACCTCGAAGGTGAAGCCGCCAAAGCTGGATACCCCGGAGATGGCCGGCGGAAGGAAGGGAACGGCGCGAATTTCCGTCAACTGGCCCAACGGTCCGCGCAAGCGGTCGACCACGGCCTGGGCTGAGTCCTGTGCGCGCTTGCGTTTGTCGATGTTCGCCAGGTTCAGAAACACCATCCCCTGGTTTGCCGCGCTGCCGCTGAAGCTGAAGCCCACCACGCTAAAGGCCCCGATGATGTCCTTCTCGTGCGCGCATACGGTTTCCACCTCACGCATGGCATCGGAGGTGTATTCCACCGAGGCGCCCTGCGGCGCCTGCACCAGGATCATGAACCAGCCCTGGTCTTCGTCGGGCACAAAGCCGGTAGGCACCGCCTTGTAGACAAGGAAGGTCGCCGCCAGACCGGCAAAGAAGAGCACCAGCATGATGAAGCGCGCTTTGATCGCCTTCTTGGCGGCATACACATAGTGCGCTGTCGTGCGATGCAGTATGTGCTCGACGCCCCGAAAAAATACGTTCTTTCTGCCGGTTTCCGGCTTCAGCAGCAACGCCGACAACGACGGCGTAAAGGTCAGCGAATTGAAGGCCGAGATCGCGATCGAGAAGGCGATCGTGAGCGAAAACTGTTTGTACAGCAGTCCGGTAGTGCCGGGGAAGAAGGCTACCGGCACGAACACCGCGACCAGCACCAGCGATGTGGCGACGACCGCGCCGGTCACCTCGTCCATCGCCTTCGAAGCCGCAATGTGCGAGTCGCTTTGCCCCTCGCTCATATGCCGCTGGATGTTCTCGATCACCAC
>DASRGM010000125.1:0-11439 GCA_035651035.1 Terriglobales bacterium | reverse complement strand
CCTCGGGCAATTGCGAAGCCGTCTGCTGGCCGATAGAATCAGAACGACCGTTCGAATCTGAATCAACTCATGTCTAGTTCCAGCACAGGCCGGGCCGTGGATCGTCCGGCGACCCACGACAACCGCTTCGACCGCCGTCTGGCCGAGATCCTCGACTACGCAACCGAGATCTTTGCCGAGAAGGGTTACGACGGCGCTTCCATGCGCGACCTTTCGCGGCTGAGCGGCATCTCGCTCGCGGGACTCTACTACTACTTCGAATCGAAGGAGAAGCTGCTCTACTTCATCCAGCAGCACACCTTCAGCACGATCATGCTGCGGCTGCGCGAGCGCCTGGCAGTCTCAAGCGATCCGGAAGAGCGGATCCGCATCTTCATCCGCAATCATGTCGAATACTCGGTGGACCGGCAGAAGTCCATGAAGGTCCTTTCGCACGAAGACGATGTGCTGAGAGACGGCTTCGGCGCCGAGTTGGCGGCGACCAAGCGCGAGTACTACCGCATCTGCATCGGCCTGGTGGAAGCGCTCAAGAAGGCTGACGAACTGCAGCCCGGCGTCGGCACACGTACCGCGGTGATGGCCCTCTTCGGCATGATGAACTGGCTGTACACCTGGTACAGACCGGGGGTCGATCCAGGAGCCGACGTGCTCTCCCGGGAAATCGGTGACATCTTTCTACAGGGGATTCGCGGCGGAAATCTGCGAGGCGAGACGGTGCCGAGCTCCGGCGAGCGCGGCAAGCTCAGCACTTCACCCGCCGGTGCGGAAACCGGCAAGTCATCCAGGAAGCAGAAGTAATGACTAGCACAGTTCAGACAGAGAGAGCGAGCGGCACCGACCTGATTCGTTACCGGGTCGACGGCGGGGTCGCGGTGATCGAGCTAAACGATCCGCCCGCTAACACCTACAGCTATGACATGAACCGGCAGCTCGACGACGCGATCCTGCGGGCGCGCATGGATGAGAGCGTCTTCGTGATCGTGCTGACCGGCGCGGGCGAGAAGTTTTTCTGCGCCGGCGCGAATATCCAGATGCTGACCGAAGTTGATCCCACCTTCAAGTACTACTTCTGCCTGCACGCTAACGAGACGCTGCTTCGGCTGGAGCACACCCCCAAGCTGGTGATTGCCGCGCTCAACGGGCATTGCGTGGGAGGCGGGCTGGAGGTCGCGATGGCCGCCGACCTGCGCGTCGCGCGCAAAGATGCGGGCAAGATCGGGCTGCCGGAGGTGAACCTCGGCGTGCTTCCCGGTACCGGCGGGACGCAGCGATTGTCGCGGCTGCTCGGCAAATCGAAAGCCATCGAGCTGATGGCGCTGGGCAAGACGTTTTCCTTCGATGAGGCAAAGCAGCTTGGCCTGGTGAATGAGGTATTCGAGAAAGACGGTTTCACGGATCGCGTGATGGAGTATGCGCACCAGTTCTGTCCGCCGAACAAAGCTGCAAAGGCCGTTGGCCGGATCAAGCGTGCGGTGCAGACGGGATGGGAAATTCCGCTTGAGGCGGGCCTTGCATTGGAGCGCGAGAACCAGCAGTTGCTGTTTGAGAGCGACGACGCGAAGGAGGGTCTCGCGGCTTACCTGGAAAAGCGCCCAGCGAAGTTCACGGGGAGATAACGAATCAGGTTCACGTCCGTTGTTGAGCGTTATCCCGGGGCCCAGGTTAGCCAAAAGAGGGCGAACCTGGGGCACCACGCGTCCCAATGACGAATGCGAACCTGCGGCACCGCGCGGCGATTCTTAAATGACTGCTCTGACCGCCAACACGACGTACACACGCATCGCGGTCGGGCTGCGTCCGCCGGCGGCGCGCGTCGTGCTCAGCAATCCTCCCTTGAACGTGATCGATACGACCATGATGGAGGAGCTTCGCGCCGCGCTGGAGCAGATCGAGGCCCGGCCGGACGTCAGCGTGATCGTCTTCGCCGGCTCGGAAAGCGCGTTCTCCAGCGGCGTAGACATTGCGGCGCACACGCCGGAGCAAGTCCGCGAGATGCTGGCGCTGTTCCACAGCGTGATTCGCTCGGTGGTGGAGTCGGCGAAGCTGACGGTCGCCAGCGTTCGCCGCCATTGTCTGGGCGGAGGCGCGGAGCTGGCGCTGATGTGCGATGTGGCGTATGCGGCGCCCGACTCGGTCTGGGGCTTTCCCGAGATCAAGCTGGCCTGCTACGCGCCGGTGGCGAGCGTCGCGTTGTCCGCCATTGTGGGACAGAAGCTCGCGGCCGAGATGCTGCTGACGGCGCGAACGCTCACCGGCGAGGAGGCGCTGGCAGCAGGACTGGTGAACGGCCTGGCTGAAGATCCGGAGACGCTGGTCGCCGAGTGCGTGCAGCGTGTTTCGCAGCTCAGCCCGGCGGCGCTGCGCCTGGCCAAGAAGGCGTTCTATGCGTGGCATGCCATCCATTTCGACAAGGGACTGGCGCGCGCAGAACAGATCTACAACGACGAACTAATGATGACGGCCGACGCGCGCGAAGGGATTGCAGCCTTCATGGAACGCCGCCGGCCGAAGTGGGCGGGGAAATAGCACCGGATCACGATCAATGACCGAAAACATGCCAGCGGCTACCAACGTTGCGCCCCCGCATCCCCGGAAGGATGCCAGCGAGTCGCCGTTCTCCGTCATTGTGGGACAGGTGTACGACGGGCCGATGGACTTGCTGCTCGACCTGATTCGCAAGCAGGACATCGATATTTACGACATTCCCATCGCCCGCATTACCGAGCAATATCTTCGCTATGTCGAGAGCATGAAGCAGTTCGATGTGGACGTGGCCGCCGACTTCATCTATATGGCGTCGCTGCTGATTCACATCAAGTCGAAGATGCTGTTGCCGCGCGATCCGGCCGGGCCGGCGGAGGAGGACGATCCGCGGCTGGAGCTGGTGAACCGGCTGCTGGAGCACGAGCGCTTCAAGACCGCGGCGCAAATGCTGCTGCAGAAGCAGCAGATCGAAGATGCGGTGTGGTCGAATCCGGCGCTGAAGGAGTTCCGCGAGGCAGAAGGAACGGAGCCGGAGCTGGCGGCCGACGTGGTCGACCTGGTGAAGACATTCCAGCAGGTGCTGGACCGTGCGCGCAAGCGGCCGTCGTTCGATGTGGACGAAGAGTCGGTGACGGTGGCGCAGATGATTGAGTTCGTGCGGCGGCGGCTGGCGCTGGAAGAGCGTCCGGTGCGGCTGAAGCAGTTGCTGCGCACGCTGCGGTCGCGTTCCGCACTGGTCTGCGCGTTTCTCGCTATATTGGAGTTGATTCGCCTGCAGGCGGTGCTGGCGCGGCAGGACAACGTCTTCGGTGAGGTCGTGCTGAAGAAGCACACGAGGTTTGACGAGCTGGCGGCGGAAGGCGCTGCGGTGAAGGACGACTGGCGATGAAGCGGTTGTCAGTTATCAGGTGTCAGTCAGTTGTCGGTTGTCGGTAACAAAAGCGGACCTTGCATGAACCATAGATGTAAGTTAGTTGACAATGAGTCTTAAAGCAAAACTTGAAGCTATTATCTACGCGACCGAAGAGCCGGTCACGCTGAATGAGCTCGCTTCTCTGCTGAAGGATAACGTCCTTGCTGACCTGCGCATGGAAGCCGCCAACGAAGGCGCTACCGAAAGCGACGGCGCACAAGAAGCGTCCGCCGACAAAGATCAGCTCAAGCGGGTCAAGGCGCGACTCGCTTCGCTTATCGACGAGCTGATCGCCGACTACGCGTCGCCGGATCGCGGCATGGAGATCCGTCACGTTGCCGGCGGTTATCGTATGGCCACCAAGCCCGAGCACCATGACGTGGTGGTCAGCTTCGCCAAGAGCCTCAAGCCTCCGGTGCGGCTCTCGCTACAGGCGCTGGAGACGCTGGCGGTCATCGCGTATAAGCAGCCGGTGACGGTGCCCGAGATCAGCGAGATTCGCGGCGTCGATTCCTCTGGAGTCATCGCCACACTTCTGGACCGCAAGCTGATCACGACTGCCGGGCGCAAGCAGGTGATCGGCCGGCCTATCCTCTACAAAACCACCAAGGAATTCTTGCTGCGCTTTGGCCTCAAGGACGTAAGCGAGTTGCCCAGCATGGAAGAGTTCGAGAAGCTTGGGGAGCCGCAGGCCGAGCTGTTCAACGCGCCCAACGCGCCTGCCGGCGCACCTGCCGAAGATGAGCCGGTAACCGAAGCGGTGCCCGATCCTGCACACCATCTGGCCGGCGAGGCGACGGTCCCTCCAGACGGGACCTTCGCCACCGAAGCCGAGCCGGAGCAAGCCGAGGAAAAACTTTAATCAATGGGCGAGGAACGGCTGCAGAAGATCATCGCGGCGGCGGGCGTTGCTTCGCGCCGAAAAGCGGAGGAGCTGATTGCCGGCGGCCTGGTTTCGGTCAACGGGCAAACCGTGACCGAGCCGGGTACCAAGGCCGACCCAGAGCGCGACCGCATCAAGGTCAATGGCAAGCTGATCGGCGCCGCCGAGCGGCATGTTTATCTGCTGCTCAACAAGCCGAAGGGCTACGTGACGACGGCTTCCGACCCGGAGGGCCGTCCAACGGTGTTGGACCTGGTGCGCGGGGTGAAAACGCGCGTGTATCCGGTCGGCCGGCTGGATTATGCTAGCGAGGGATTGCTGCTGCTGACCAACGACGGCACGCTGGCGCAGGCGCTGATGCACGCCTCGTCGCATGTGCGCAAGACGTATCTGGTGAAAGTGAGCGGCCAGCCGGGCCGGGACGATATTGCGAAGCTGCGCAAGGGCATCGCGCTGCCGGCGGAACGCGCGCCGTTGAAGGCCCCTGCGGGTTCCGACGCAAAGAAGCTGCGCCGATCGCAGGCAGTCCAGACGGCCCCGGCCCGCATCGAGCTGCTGCGCGATGCGGCGAACCCGTGGTATGAGGTGTCGCTGATCGAGGGACGCAACCGGCAAATCCGGCGCATGTTCGAGGAGATCGGGCATCACGTCGAGAAGATCAAGCGCGTGCGTTATGGCCCGCTGGAGCTGGATGTTGAACCGGGCAAGTTCCGGCATCTAACCAGCAAGGAAGTGGGGCAGTTGAAAAGAGCGGCCACTAGCCACTAGCAATTTAGGTCACTCATAACGAAACGCTTTGTGAGGCGATTGTTGATCACCGTTGCTAGTTGCTCCTTGGAGATTCATGACTGATTTCAGCAAGCTGGTTCCAGCGCATCTGCACAGGCTGGGCAGCTACAAGCCGGGAAAACCGATCCGGCAGGCGGAGTTGGAGAGCGGCGTGCCTTGCATCAAGTTGGCCTCGAACGAGAATCCCTTCGGACCTTCGCCACTGGCTATTGAGGCGATCCGCGCCGCCTGTTCCGACATTCACTTCTATCCCGACACCGCGGTCACCGAATTGACGGCGCGCCTGGCGGAGCTGCACGAAGTCGATCCCACGCAGATACTCATTACCGCCGGCTCAACCACACTGCTGGAGATCCTGGCGCGCACGCTGCTGGGCCCCGGCCTGAACGCGGTCACCAGCAAACATTCCTTCATCGTCTACCCGATTGTGACCCACGCCACGGGCGCCTACCTGATTGAGGTGCCGACGCTGAACGATGGCTACGATCTGGAGGGCATCCTGGCGGCTGTCGATGCCAACACACGCGTGGTGTACCTGGCGAACCCGAACAATCCGACGGGAACAGTGGTGGACGCTGCCGCCATCGACCGCTTTCTTGAGCGCCTGCCGCCGCACGTGATCACCGTGCTCGACGAAGCGTATTGCGATTTCGCCAGCTATTTCGCGGCAGAACGCGGGCTGAACTATTCGCATTCGCTCGACTACGTGCGCGCCGGTCGGCCGGTGGTTGTGCTGCGAACATTTTCCAAGGCGCATGGGCTGGCTGGGGTGCGGGTGGGATACGGCATGGCTCCGGCGGAGCTGATCGGCTACCTGGCGAGGGTGAGGCCAACGTTCATGGTCTCTTCGCTGGCCGAGGCAGCGGCCCTGGCCGCGCTGGCGGATGCCGGTCACGTGCAGCGCGCCGTCGAAAACAATGCTGCGGGCGCGGAGTTGCTGACTCCCGCCATTGCGGAAACGGGCATTCGCGTGGTGCAGACTTGGGCGAACTTCCTATTCTGCGATATGGGCGAGGAGGCGGGTCCTCTATGCGAAGCGCTGCAGCAAGAAGGCGTGATCGTGCGTCCCATGCGCGGGCTGTGGGGAGCGGCCAATGCTTTCCGCGTCACCATCGGCACGCCGGAGCACAATGAGCAGTTCCTGGGGGCGCTGCGTCGCGCGCGATCGAGAATCCCCGAACTTCGGTAACGAGGCGGCAGCCGCGTGCTTATGGGCCTGCCACCGCAGATGGCGGCTGCTTGTGAAACAGCTTGCGATCGATGTCCGGCCAGAACTCCAGAAACAGGTTTCCTGCGCTGCCGTATCCCAGCGCGATGGCCGCGCGGCTGGCCGTCAGCCCGATGCCGCGATCGCTCTCCGGGTAGTAGAGATTTGAGATTGTCCCCGCCGTGAGCCCTGCCAGCACATTGGAGAAGTTGAAGGTGCGGCCGCCCGCGTCCTTCTTCGTAACCACCGCCTGCGCGAAGGCATAGAGCACGCGATGGCGAATTCGGCCTTCGCCCGACCGGAAATAGCGCGGGTCTTCACGAAACAGCACCGGGTAAACAAAGTTGCCGAACACGTTCGCGCTGGTATTGTCGGCGAACGCGGCGGCGTAGCGCTTGGCATAACCGGTCGGCCCTTCTCCGTACTGCTGAAACGAACCCGTCTCCTGGCCGATGGCCGCGGTGAGCCCCGCGGAGACGAAGGTGAAGGGATCGAATTGCGTCTTCAGCATCAGCTGAAACTTCTGGCGCGACGTCAATGGCGGCGCGTTGTGAAGGCTGGTCATGTTGAATAAAGGAATGACGCCCAGTGCGCGCTGCTTCTCTTCCTGCTTCAGGATCTCTTCCGAGCTTCGCTGCCCCTGCTGCGACTGAACGGACGACGGATGCGACGCGCCGGAGCTGGGTGAACTGCTGGGCGCAGGCGTAGACTGCTGTGCCCCGGCCGGCAATGCCAGGGCGCTCAATACGACGAGCGCAAGCAGAAATCTCAGCAGTGCCATGGCGTGCGCGCCGGCGTTTCCGCGGGGGCAACGACGTTCTTGCAGCAAAGGCAACAGGGCGTTTAGATGCCGCTCATGGCGGTGGATGCTGTCAGCGGCAGAGCTTACGGCTGATCGGAAACCGCCGATTGTTTAGGAACGTGAGAGGTGAACTTGCGCAGCACGAACTCCTGAAGAATTCCGGCCACGCTGCTCTCACCCAGCCGGACAAGCGAGTTTTGGAGGAATAATCCGGTGCTGCGATCGCTGGCTGGATCGTAGGCGTAGGAGAGGCCGCCGGCCGCAAAACTGCCGATGATGCCAGAGTAGTTCGGCTCCCATTTCTTAGTGCGGTCGTTGCGGGCGACTACGGAATTCTCTAAGGCGTGCGCCAGCCGCGACTTCTTGGTGCCGGTGCCCTGGTAGAAATAACGCGGGTCCTGATGGAAGACCGACGGCAGAATCGCGCTCCCTATGTAGGTGCCAAAGATAACGTCGCCGTAAGCTGCGCCGAATCGCCGGCCATATCCTGCAGCGCCTTGCCCATAGCCCCCAGGTTGATCGGCCGCCTGCTCTATTCCGGCAAGAAACCCGACGCCCAGAGCGGTTACCGGATCGATGACCGATTTCCAGGCGAGGTCAAACTTTTGCCTGGCGAAAAGCGGCGCAGGGTCCGTGCTGTAGGCGACATAGAAATTCGGAATGAAGCCGAAGACGCGCTGTTGTTCCGCCTGCTTGACCTCGACTTGGGCGAGCTCTTCCGGAGTTCCTCCGACCTTAACCTCGGTAACGTTGCCGGTGACTGCCAACTGAATGGGCGGCACCAGGAGCGCCTGTCCCGAATTCAATTTGCCCGAGTACTGCTGGGTGTCGAAGCCAGGCGCCGTGACTTTCAGGCGGAATGGGCCGGGAGGAACATTGGAAAAAGAAAAATCGCCGTTGTCGCCGGAGGCCATCTCATGTGTGGGTTGTCCCTGCTGAATCAGCGCGACCCTGGCCCCAACAGCCAGGGCTCCGGCCTTATCGGTAACGGTGCCGGTGATGACACCGGTAGCGGGCTGCTCGGCTTGCGGCTCTCCAGGCGCCGGTGTGGCTTGTGGCTCAGCCGGCGTGGAAGGCTGAACAGCGGGCGGCTGCTGCGCTTGAGCCCGAGCCAAAGGAGCGGCTGCGCCGACGAACAAGGCAAGCACCAGGCACAGCAAGGCTCCCCTCCCTGGAGTCGCCTGACGCGTGCTTGCGTGGGCAGACTGCTCCTTGGAGTTTTTGACTACAGCAGACGCGGCTATCACCATCTTTAACCGTCGACTCCACTTTCTTGCGGGACTTTTGTTAATGGTAGCATGGCTTTACCGCGCCACATGGCGTCGGCGAAGTGCGATCCAGCTCACAAAACCAATCGTCTGGCTGGATAAATCGCCGTTGCCCGTGTCCCTGGCGCCGGCATCTCTGGCGTGAGTCCCAGCATGTGTTTCCACTGGAGTACCCCAGAAGTTCCGTTCATATGCCAAGCCCTTTGGCAAATCGCGACGCGAGAGCACCTATTCCCGCATCATCCTGATCTTCGCAACCAGGTTTCTACCAGTTGGGGCCATCCGGTGGTCGGAAGCTTCGTCCCCCGTAATCCAAAAGCATGGCCGCCCTGAGCATACAGATGCATCTCCACCGAAACGGCTGCATTTTTCAGCGCAATGTAGTAAGGGTGCGGCGCCTTGCCTTGCCATATTGGAATTTGAGTATGCCCCGGAGAGGGCTGCCAGCCTGTCTGCTGCGCGCTAAGAGCGCATAACGCAAACGTGGCGTAGGGCGCGAAGTAGAGGCTTTATGGCATTCATCAAGGCGGGCTGGTGACTGCGCACAGCCAGCGAGGATAGCCGACCACCTCCCCGCATCCTCGCCGCCGGCATATTCATCCAAGCGCCGCCTTCAGAATGCGCCTTTTTCAAGCCTGGTGATGTTTATGAGACTGGTGCTAGAGCTGAGGGGCGGTCTTGTCCTCAACTTTCCGCGAGCCTTCCTCCGTCTTCGTGGCGCTCTTATGGACGACCTTCTTGGTTGTCTTCTTGGTGGCATGACCTACATCTTTGGCGGCGTTGGAGGTCGAATGCCCGGCATCTTTCATGTCTTGCTTCGCGGTGGTGTGGGAAGTAGTGGTGCTGGTCGTTGTGGTGTCCTGAGCTACGGCAATGCCGAGCGTGGAAGCGCAGGCGAGCAGCAGAATTGCAGCAAATTTCATGGTTCCTCCGGAAAACGGTTGTGCCGGTTCGATGCGAGTTTTTCCTGCCATGCCGTACCGGCAGCCGCTGCTTTCCGCCACATGGGAGTTTTGTCAGCGCTGCTCACGAAGCCGCGTAGTTGCATCCAACGCCTGTGTTGTGAGTTTCCTCGCAGATGGGAGACCGCTATGCGATTTGTGGGCTTGAATGCCAGCGTCGATTTTCAATCGGCAATTAACGTTCGCCTCAAACTTTGGGCCGCCCTGACTGCGATGTTCTTGCTGCTGGCCCCGGCGGCTGTGGCCCAAATCCAGCCTGGGGACAACGCGGTCGCCCTTAACGCTGCGGCAGAAAGCTCCAGCCGAACTACGGTCGACGGTGGCTCGCAGCCGGCGAATACCGAATCCTTCGACAATCCGGCAGTCAGCATTGGGCGCACCATCGGCCAGGACGAGCTCCATTTCCTCAAAGCGCCGTTTACCAAGAAGGCGATCCCGTGGGACATTGTCGTGCTGGGAGGGACGGCTGCGTTGGCTGCCAGCGATGCCGATGAGAATATCCTGCACGACATTCCGACGAGCTGGCATCCTACCAGCCTCAACATCTCCGACGGCGCCCTTTATGGGAGTGTGGCGACGGTCGGCGGAATTTACCTCACTGGACTGTTAACCAAGAACGAGCATGAGCAGGAGGTCGGCATGCGCACCGCAGAGGCGGTGGCCGACAGCGTTATCCTTTACGGCGCGATGAAAGTCATCGTGCAGCGGCAGAGACCTTACAGCGGCGTCGGTGAAGGCAAGTTTTTCGCCGGCAACTGGTTGCACGGATCCTTCCCTTCCGGCCACTCCATGTTCACCTGGACCATTGCCTCCGCGGTGGCCCACCAATATCACTCGATACCGCTTGACTTGCTGGTCTATGGCCTGGCGAGCACGGTCAGCGTTACGCGCGTCACCGCTGGCCAGCACTTCCCTTCCGACGTTCTCGTCGGCACGGTCCTGGGCTATTTTGTCGGAGACTATGTGGCGCATAAAGAAGCGAGCGGATTTCCTACTCGCGCCGGCAAACTGCAGCGGGTGCGCGATGCCTTGCTCGAGCATGTGACGATCGGCGTGGAGTAAACCACGGCCGGCTGTTGGCTGTTGGTTCTTGGCTTTCGGGTCTTGACGCGTGCGACTCGTGGCTCCGCCTCGACCTTTAACGATTGGCAGTAATTCCCCATTGGATTTCTTAGCTAAGACTAAGAGCCCAACGCCTCATTTATACTGCCCTCTTCATGTTGAAACAGGTGCTTGAGGAAGGCCAGGTCCTCACCAATCGGACGCTGGAGCGGCTGCTGCCCGCCGCCGATCAATATCCCACTTCCATCCACAAGGCAATGCGGCACAGTGTGTTTGCCGGCGGCAAGCGCTTGCGCCCCATTCTGTGTATAGAGGCGGCCCAGATGGCGCAGGGCTGCGTTCCGCCGGGCGTGGAAGAACTGGGCGCCGCGCTGGAGATGCTGCACACCTACTCGCTAATCCACGACGATCTGCCGGCGCTGGACAATGACGACCTGCGCCGCGGCCGTCCCACATGCCACAAAGCTTTCGGCGAAGCGACCGCCATCCTGGCCGGCGATGCCCTGCAGACCCTCGCCTACGAGGTAATGGCCCGGCTGCAATGCCCCGCCGAGGCGCGCGTCGCGATCGTCGCCGAGGTCGCACACGCCACCGGCACCATCGATGGGATGATTGGCGGGCAGGTCATTGACCTGGAGGCCGAGCACACGCGCCCCGATGCGGCGACCGTGGAGTACATCCATCGCTCGAAGACCGGCGCGCTGCTGACGGCAAGTGTGGTGAGCGGCGGCATCTACGCCGGAGCTTCGGAGGCGCAAATCGAGAGCTTGCGCGAATTTGGCCAGAAGATCGGCTTGGCATTTCAGATCGTCGACGATGTACTCGATGTCACACAGACCTCCGAGCAACTGGGTAAGACGGCGGGCAAGGATACAGCGGAAGAGAAGGCGACGTACCCGGCGCTGTTCGGGATCGATGCGTCCCTGAAGAAGGCAGACGAGCTGGTCGCTCGCGCCGATGCCGCGCTGGAGCCGTTCGGCGATGCTGCCGCAACATTGCGCGAGCTGGCGAAGTTTCTCGTCGAACGCAAGAAATGAACGCCGCCCCAAGTCATGTCTTTGAGGCTGTG
>DASRGM010000124.1:0-3088 GCA_035651035.1 Terriglobales bacterium | reverse complement strand
TGCGGATAAACGCCGACGATGCTCACCGTACCCGCTTTGGCCACCGAGTCAACCATCCAGTCGAGCACTTGGCTGGGCGCGTCTCCGGGTTCCCAGTTGCCGCGGCGCGGGCTCGTCTTGGGCGCGACCAGCTTCTGCTCGAACTTGAAGCGGAGCTTCATGGCTTTGGTGAAACACTACAGCCTTCATTGCAATCTCCTTGCGCTTTCAAGTGGCTTCAACACGGAGGCACGGAGATCACGGAGGAATGACGAAACTCGCAGAAAATACCGGTTTTCTTTCTACGGTGTCCTCGGGGCCTCTGTGGTGAAACCGGATTCTGTTCTGGCTATCTATGCCGCTTTGCGCCCCTTTTGCCTGGCTTCGGCGAATAGTTGAATCATCTCCCGGTTGAATTGTGGGATGTCGGAAGGCTGGCGGCTGCTCACCCAATTCCGATCACGCACGCTGGCTTCGTCTACCCAGTGGGCGCCCGCGTTTCTGAGATCGTCCTGGATGGTCTTGTAGCTGGTCATATGGCGTCCGCGCACCAGCTCAGCCGAAATCAGCAACCAAGGGCCATGGCAGATCACTGCAATGGGCTTGCCTGCGCGATCGAATTCGCGAACGAACTCCTGCGCCTTGCTTTCGATCCGCAGCTTGTCGGCATTCAAGGCGCCTCCGGGCAGCAGCACGGCGTCAAAGTCATCGGGCTTGGCGTTGTCCAGCGTCATGTCTACTTTCACCGTCTGGGTCTTGGTGTCGTGCCGCATTGCCTGTATTTCGCCGGCTTTGGGCGAGATCACCGTGGTCTTCGCGCCGGCTTCCTCCAGCGCCTTGCGCGTATCGATGAGTTCGGCTTCTTCGAATAGATCGGTAGCAATGATTGCCACGCGGCAACCCTCGAGCTTATTTTCCATGCTTCCTCCAGAAGTGCAGTGGGATGAAATCCGCGGGAATACGCGGCCCTTCGAGTTGGGATGCCACGGCTAAGCGATAGGTGGGAAGACTCAGAGCTGCTGCGAAGCGCTAATCAATGCAGGCCGGGTAGTCTGGGGAGCTTCGCATTTTCCACTCGTTCAATGGAGATCACCGCAACCCACTCATTGTTGCGGTTGCGATAACTGCTTACCCGGCCGCCCAGAATGTCTGCCGCTACAGACGGCGCGCGGTCCTGACGATAATCGAAGAAGCGTTCCTGAACGGACTTGCCGAAGGTGAGCCATGGGAACAGCGGATGCAGGGGCTCCCACTTGGTCGAGAACAGGTATGCAGAATCGAAATCCTCACCGGCCTGAGCTGCGCGTTCGATCTCCGGCGCGGAGAAGTTTTCTACCCGCACCACGGTGAGCGGCTGCTTCACATAACCCAGGAACGGCCGGGTCAGCTCGTCCGATGCAGGCCAAGCGGTAAGCACGCGGGCATTGGGATGTTCCGCCAGCTTGTCGGCCGCAAGCTTGTGAAGCACAACGTAGTCGCGATAGAGGAGAGTGTCTTCTGGCGCGATGCGGTACGGTGGCGGCACGAGAAGCTGCACGACGAAGGCGACGCTGGCGAAGCCGATCCACCAACTCCAATGCCGCAGACGGCGTCGCATCGTGGAGACGCAAACCAGAATTACGAGCGGCACCACCGGAAGCATGTAGCGCGCCAGCACGGCGCCTCCCAGGACGGATTCGGCCAGCAGGTTCGCGGCCAGCACCACGAGAAAAACCAGCTGCACATTGATAGCGATTCGCGGGCGCAGCCCTCCTCCGCCCGGCTCCGGCAGCGGCGCGCGGCCCATCGCATACACCGCCCCAAGTGTTAAGAGAAACAGGTTGAGATATCCAAAGACATGCCACAGGCGAATCAACAACGCGAGCCCAATCCGCAGAGGTGTGATCGTCGCTTGCAAGTTGTAGCGAAGGTATTCCGGATTGCCCACATAAAACCCGGTGCGGTGGTGATGGTATGCGAACCAGACCAGCAGAGGGCCCAGGCAGATGCAAAACCTCAGCGCGTGACGTCTGCCGCGGGAGATGCACAGCGACTGCGGCGCAGCCTTCGCGTTGCCGTTGTGGCGCTCGAGCAGGGGACACACCAACTCCCAAACGAGCAGCGCCATGGGCGTAACGACAGCAGTTTCCTTGGCGAGGGGCGCCAGCGACAGGAAGACGACGGTCGCCGTAGTCCCGCCTTCTACGTACATGGCCAAGCCCCAGAGCGTGAAAGCGGCGGCCATCATGTCGAGGTGCGCCAGCGAGCTCTGCGCAAAAAACACCGGGTAGAGCGCAGTGCAGAGCACCGTGGCAATAGCGACGGAGTCACCGGCAACCCTGCGCGCCAGGCGCCACAAACCCAGCAGCGCGAAGGCCGCCACCACCAGCATGGCGGCGCGCGTGACCGCGGGCGTAAATGCGCTGAATTTCCACCAGAACGCGAGCCAGATCATGACCAGCGGGGGATGCGCATTCGACAGCGTGGTATGAGGAACCAGCGATCCGGTCAGCAGCAGATCACGCGCCGCAGGAATGAAGTACCCGGCCTCATCCCAGAAATAGGGCAACCGGAGCAGCGGTGCATGCGTGAGAAACAGGCAAGTGAAGATGAAGGCGTAGGTCGAAAGCTCCTGCCATAGCGAGCCTATGGACGATCGGCCGCTATGGGCGTTCGAGCGGCCGGCCGGCGTGCCGTGAGCTTGCCGCGAGGTGATGCGATGGCGCGAAGCTGAAGGATTGGCCAGACGCGCTCCGTGCTGCGGGTTCCCAGTGGAACCAGGGAGAGCTTAGTGGATCGGACCGGAGCCGGGCCCGATACGCGGATCGAGCTTGATCTCGCCAAAGGTATTTTCGTAGTTCACCAGGTTCTGCTGCAGGATGGTGTACAGCGCCTTGGCCTGTTGCGGACTCAAGTACACGCCCTGAAAATTGCGCACGTCCACGCGAGCTTCGTCCTGTTGCTGCAGCGTCCCGAACACCAGAAAAAAGTCCCAGACGTTGACCCGCACCTGCACGCTATTGGCGTAGTTCTCGCGGTAGTCGGGAGTGTTCGTCAACTGAATTGCCGGCTGCGTGATGGAGGATTGGGGAGGATTGGGCATGGGGAAAGTGTATCAAAAGCGGCAGTT
>DASRGM010000123.1:0-17913 GCA_035651035.1 Terriglobales bacterium | reverse complement strand
GCCAATCTGGCGGGCATTACAAACGCGGATGTGGCCTCCTCCGCCACCGGGGCAATGAGCGGCATTGCCGTGACCACGTTGCAGGAGGGGTACAAGAACATTCCCGTGGTTGCGCGGCTGAAGATGGACGAGCGCGCGCAGCTCTCCGACATTCAAAACCTCTACGTCTACGGCTCGCAAACTTCGGACAAGGTGCCGCTGGTGCAGGTTTCCAGCGTTGAAAACAGCATGAGCACGGAGCGGATCATCCGGCTGGACCACTTCCGCTCCATGTCGATCTTCGCGTTTCCGGCAGCCGGGCACCTGAGCTCCGAGATCATGAAAACGGCGCTGCCGCAACTGCGGCAGTTGCAGAACAACATGCCTGCCGGCTATCGCCTGCAGATTGGCGGCGAATACGACAAGCAGGTCAATGGCTTCCGCAATCTCGCGGTGGTGCTCTCGATTTCGGTGGCGGCCATCTATCTGGCGCTGCTGTTCCAGTTCAACAATGCTATTAAGCCGCTTCTGGTCTTCGCCGCCGCGCCCTACGGCATCGTGGGGGCGGTGCTCGCGCTCTGGGTCATGAAGACCTCTTTCGGCTTCATGGCCTTTCTCGGCATTGCCAGCTTGGTCGGCGTGATCGTCAGCCACGTCATCGTGCTGTTCGACTTCATCGAGGAGATGCATGCCAAGGGTGAGCCCTTTGAAGAAGCGGTGATCGACGCCGGCATTATCCGTCTGCGTCCGGTGATGATCACCGTCAGCGCGACGGTGCTGGCGCTGTTTCCACTGGCGATGCATGGCGGCCCGCTCTGGCAGCCTCTTTGTTATGCCCAGATTGGCGGCCTGACGGTCGCTACCTTCATCACCCTGCTCATGGTCCCGGTACTGTACTCGATTTTCGTGCTGGACCTGAAGCTGCTTGCCTGGGACGAGAAGAAAGAGGACGCGGCGCCCCATGCCTCCAACGCCGGGGCGGTGGCCAGCGCGGTGAAGTAACAGCCAGAGAAGGCAGCGCCGTCTCAAGCGCCGGGTGTGATTGAGACTGTGTGGCGCCGTCTCGCGTGTGTGGCACCAGCGGGGACCACCGAGCGTGAGACCGATGCTGCCGCCCAATCCGGCGTTGCGAACAGCCGGACTGTTCCCCTATCATTGGCGTATACGAACCAGCTTGTGCGTGTTGAGGTTCACGTATGGAATACGTTCTCATCGTTGAGGACCAAGCATCGGACATCCGGCTCGCCGCCGACCTCGCCTTGTCTCTCGGCGCGTCCAAAGTCGAGGGTCGCAATTCGGCGAGCGCCGCCATCGCCTATTTGCAGTCTGCCTTGGAAGATAAGGTCCCGATACCGGACGTTCTGATCCTCGACCTGGATCTTGGCTATGAGAGTGGGTTCGAACTGCTGCGCTTTTGGCACGCCAATCCCAAATTGGCCAGCACCCGCGTTGTGGTTTGGACGATCATGGGTGAGGAGCAGAGGGAGATCTGCCGGCTCTTCAAAGTCGATGCCATCGTAAGCAAGTCGGAGGGGCTGATGGCGTTGAAGCGCGCCCTCGAGCCACGCGCCCAGGTCGTCAGCTAGCGCTACTCCTTCACACAACTGAGTTGCCCGATGACGGGGCCGTCATGTCAGGCGGCTCGATGCAGTACAATGCAAAACTGCGCTTTTTTCGCGGGTCTGGAGGCCTTCAATGAACAAACTGGGGCAGCTCATCTCGGAGAATGAAGAACACATTCGCGCCGATTGGATGAAGCACATGAGCGTGTCGGTACAGCGCGCGGACCTCATGAGCAAGGCGGAGCTCCGGGAGCAGAGCGAGGCGCTGCTGACCGCTATCATGGGCGGCGTTTCTTCCAGCCAGCCTGACGATCCCATGGCTCCAGCCTGGGCGCCGGCGCGGGAGCTGCTGCAGGACATCTCGGCTTCGCGTGCGCGCCAGGGCTTCACCCCCAGCGAAACCGCGAGCTTCATCCTCTCGCTCAAGCAGCCGCTGTTCTCCCTCATCCGGCGCGACCTTGCCGGCAACCAGAACGAGATGTTCGATGCTATCTGGAGCTGCAGTACTTTGCTGGACCGGCTGGCGCTCATCACCACCGAAACCTTCATGACCACGCGCGAAGAGCTCATCTCGCGCCAGCAGCAGGAATTGCTGGAGCTGTCCACGCCGGTAGTGAAGCTGTGGGACGGTATCCTGGCCCTGCCCATCATCGGCACCCTCGATAGCGCGCGCACTCAGGTCGTGATGGAGGAGCTGCTGCAAACTGTGGTCGCCACCAATTCCAAGTTCGCCATAATCGATATCACGGGCGTGCCGACGGTCGACACCCTGGTGGCGCAGCACCTGTTGAAGACCATTACCGCGGCGCGCCTGATGGGCGCCGAATGCATCATCAGCGGGGTCCGTCCGCAGATTGCGCAGACTATCGTGCATCTGGGTATCAATCTGGAAGATATCGTCACCAAGGCGAAGCTCGCCGACGCCTTTGCCCTGGCCCTGCAGAAGAGCGGCAGGACCGTCGTCCGCATCGCAGCCCCTAACCACGCCGCGGCGGCATTCGCCCCGGCGCAGAAGGAAGGCTGACATGGAACGAATTCCGATCCTGCGGATGGGCCCGTTTCTGCTCATCACCATCCAAGTGGATATGCACGATAAGCTCGCCATGCAGCTGCAGGACGACGTGGCGCAACGCATCTCGGACTTGGGTTCGGCCGGGGTGCTGATCGACATATCTTCGCTGGAGATCGTCGACTCCTTCATCGGCCGCATGCTCGCCAATATTGCCGCCATGTCGCGCGTGCTGGGCGCCGACACCGTCGTGGTGGGGATGCAGCCCGCCGTCGCCATCACCCTGGTCGAGCTGGGCATGTCGTTGCCCGGCGTCCGCACCGCGCTTAATGTCGAGTCCGGCATGGAATTACTGTATGAAAATCTGGGTCTGACCCTGGGTGCTGCGCATGACCGTACTGAAGCGTGAACAGATGCCGCTGCAGAGTTCCACGGACGTCGTAGCCGCCCGGCAGAGAGTGCGGCACTTCGCCAACGAGCTGCACTTCAGCCTGGTCGACCAAACCAAGCTGGTGACTGCGGCCAGCGAACTGGCGCGTAACGCGCTCGACCACGGACACGGCGGCCAGATGAGCATCGAGGTGGTGAATGGACAGTCGAAGACTGGCCTGCGGCTCATCTTTGAAGACAACGGGCCGGGCATTGCTAACATCGAAGCTGCGCTGAAGGACGGCTTCACTACCGGGCCGGGCATGGGACTGGGACTGGGCGGCAGCAAACGCCTGGTGAACGAATTCAGCATCGAATCGCAGGTGGGCAAAGGGACCAGGGTCACGGTTGTGCGATGGAAATAGCCTCCACCGAGTATGTCGCCATCACTGATGCCAGCTCGGTCGGCGAGGCGCGACGCCGCGGCCTGCTGATGGCCGAGAAGCTGGGCTTCGATGAGGTACGCACCGGCGAATTTGCCCTGCTGATCACCGAGGTTTCCCGCAACGTGCTGGCGCACGCGCAGGCCGGGCAGACGATCCTGATGGGCCTGAAGAATTCCCGCGGGGCGGTGGCGCGCATCCTGGCAATGGACAATGGTCCGGGCATAACCGATATCGCGCGCGCCATGCACGACGGATATTCCACCGGGGGCACGATGGGCGGCGGCATGGGCGCCATGAAGCGCGTCGCTACGCTTCTGGAAATCTTCACCAGCCAGAACGGCACCATCGTCCTGCTGGAAATCCGGACCGCGCCTGCGCCGGACAACGATTTGCAGGTTGCCGGGATGGCGGTGCCTTATCCCGGTGAGCGGCTGTGCGGAGACGCTTGGGCGTGTCATCGGACGGCCGAACTCTGCAGCATCCTGTTGGTCGACGGGCTAGGCCATGGACGCATGGCCGCTGAAGCCGCTGACGAGGCGATTCAGGTCTTCCGTCAACGGGCGGGACTCCCGCCTGGCGAGATCCTGTCGTATATCGACGACGGGCTGAAAAAAACGCGCGGGGCGGTTGCCGCGATCGCAGAGATCCGTGCGGCGGAGAAAATTCTGACTTATGGTGCCGTGGGCAATACGATGTGCACTCTATTGAGCCGTCAGACTTCGCGCAACCTGATGTCGCATAATGGCACCCTGGGCGTGGCCTCTCCACGCATTCCGGAGTTCCGCATTGACTGGCCCGACGACGGCATACTCGTCATGCATTCCGACGGCCTCGCCTCCCGCTGGGACCTTTCGACGTATTCCGGGTTGCTGGCGCGACACCCGGCTGTGATCGGGGGCGCGCTGCTGCGGGATTTTCGCCGGCAACGCGATGACGCCAGCGTGGTTGTGGTCAAAGCTGCGGCCTGAACGATGTCCGAGCCGATTCTCAGCATCGCACTCCGGACCGAGCGTGACGTGGTGCATGCACGCCAGCGCGTCCGCGAAATTGCCGCGTCACTGGGCTTCGACAATCAGGACCAGATCCGCCTGGCTACCGCGACCTCCGAGATGGCGCGCAACGCCTTCCGTTATGCCCGCAACGGCACCGTAGAATTCTCGCTTCAGCTTGAGCACCCCCAGCACGTCGAAGTTTCCATCCGCGACTCCGGGCCCGGCATTTCCAACCTGCAGCAGATTCTCGATGGCCGCTATCGCTCCGAAACCGGCATGGGGATGGGCATCCTGGGAACCAAACGCCTCATGGATGAATTCGAGCTGAAGTCGTCTGCGGAAGGCACGGTTGTCCGCCTGGTGAAAAGGATGCCGCGCAATCGTCCGCTGCTGACTTCGCGGAACGTTCGTGAGTTGGAGCAGCGGTTGCGCAGCGTGGCAATCCAGGGCCCATATGCGGAGATCGAACGCCAGAACCAGGAGCTGTTAAAGACCCTGCAGGAGCTGCGCTCCCGGCAGGAGGAGCTGACGCTGCTGAATCGTGAGTTGGAAGACACCAACCGCGGCGTGGTGGCGCTCTATGCCGAACTGGATGAGCGCGCCGACTACCTGCGGCGCGCTTCCGAGCTCAAGACGAAATTCCTCTCCAATGTCTCGCACGAATTTCGCACCCCGCTCAATTCCATCGTCTCTCTTTCACATCTGCTGCTGGACCGGCTGGACGGCGAGCTGACGCCCGAGCAGGACAAGCAGGTCCGCTACATCGAATCGTCGGCGCGCGATCTGCAGGAGATGGTGAACGACCTTCTGGATATCGCCAAGGTAGAGGCCGGCAAGATCAAGATTCGCGTTAAAGAATTTGAGGTGCAGGAGCTGTTCAGCGCATTGAAAGGCATGCTTAAGCCGCTGCTGGCCGACAACACAGCCGTGGACCTGGTCTTCGAAGATCCGGTCGGCCTGGCCCCGCTGCACACCGACGAGGGCAAAGTTTCGCAGATCGTGCGCAACCTGATCTCCAATGCCCTCAAGTTCACGCCCAGAGGCAGCGTCACCGTTTGCGCCCGGCGTGGCTCCGGCAACCGCATTATCTTCGAGGTGGCCGATACCGGCATCGGAATTCCGGCCGAATACCACGAGACCATCTTTCAGGAGTTCAGCCAGATAGAGAATCCGCTGCAGGACCGCCATCGCGGCACCGGCTTGGGATTGCCGCTATGCCGCAATCTGGCCACCTTGCTGGGTGGACGCTTGTGGCTGGAGAGCCGGCCGGGCGCCGGCTCGCGCTTCTTCGTCGAGATCCCCGCGGTCTACCTGGGCGAAGCCAAGCTCAAGACCGGGCCGCTGCCCAGTCCGGAGTTTCATCGGGCGCCCGTGCTCCTGCTGGAGGACGACGAGGAAACGGGATTGGTATTCGAATCGTTGCTGCGAGACACGGGCTTCCAGGCCGTCGTTGCTAATGAGATTTCGCAGGCCGAGGAGTGGCTCCAGCGGCACACACCCGTGGCTATCGTCTCCGACATCTACATTGGAGACAACACGGCGTATGAGTTCCTGGCCGGCGTGCGGCGGTCGAATCCCACACTGCCCCTGATCATGACCTCCGCGTACGCGAGCGCACCCGAGGCCCTGGCGCAAGGTGCAGACCTGTTCCTGCCCAAGCCGCTGGAGCGCGAAAGTCTGTTGAGGGAGCTTCACCGGCTGACTTCGCGTGGCGCCACCCGCCGCCTCCTCATCGTCGACGACAACGAGGTCTCGCGTTATATCCTGCGCGAGATTCTGGACCAGCCCTGGCTTCGTCTCAGCGAGGCCGGTTCGGGTGGCGAGGCGCTGCGTCTGATCGCTGAATCGGCGCCCGATGCTGTGATCCTCGACCTGTTGATGCCGGATGTAAGCGGCCTGGAGATATTGCGGCGCCTGCGGCAATCGCCGGACACTAACAATCTCCCGGTGCTGATTTATACATCTAAGTCGTTGTCGGAAGCCGAAAGAAAAGAACTGGCGTCTTTACGTACTTCGGTCGTAAGGAAAGAAGATGTTTCGGCGCGCCTGTCGGCGCAGCCGTTCTTGCAGTGGCTGAGCGATGCCGGTCTCACGCCTGAGACCGCCGCTTCACAATCGCATGCCTGAGAAACGACAGCGCATCCTGATCGTCGATGACCGGGAGCAGAACCGCTACGTGCTCGCGCGCTTGCTGCAGCAAGCGGGCTACGAGTGCGAGCAGGCCGGCTCCGGCAAAGACGCGCTGAAACAAATCGCCACCCTACCCGACGTCGCCATCCTGGACGTGCACCTGCCCGATGTCTCGGGCTTCGCTCTGTGCCAGCAGATCAAAAAGGACCCCCTGACGGCGCAGGTCTCCGTGCTGCAGATCTCCGCCTCCTTCGTTTCTGCCGAGGACAAGGCGCGCGCCCTGGAGGCCGGCGCGGATGGATATCTCACCCATCCTATCGATGGCGTAGTTCTGATAGCGACGGTGCGCTCTCTGGTCCGGTTACGCGAAGCCGAAGTGATGGCGCGCCGGGTCGCCGGACAGTGGCAATCGACCTTCGACGCCATGACGGAAGGGCTCGCGTTCGTCGATGCCGAAGGCAAGATCGCCCGCTTCAATCAGGCCTTCCAGGACATCTGCAACAGCACGGTTTGCCGCTTGGGCGGCAGCGCCTCGGAACTGTTGCACGAGTTCCTGGGCACCGACGAGCCCCTGACCGCTGCCGGCAAGGATCGCTACAGCGCCGAGTTTCCGGTCGGCAGGAGGACCATACGTGTCACTGTCGATCGTGTGGTCGACGAGGATGTGGAACTTGGCAGGATCGTGGTGCTCGCCGATATCACCGATCGCCGCGTGGCCGAGTACGCCCTGCGCACCGCGGAGAAGCTGGCCGCCACCGGCAAGCTGGCCCACGCCATCGCCCATGAGATCAACAATCCCCTGGAAGCGCTGGTCAACCTGGTCTATCTGGCCAAGTCAAGCAATCGCCTGGACGTAATCCGGGAATATCTGGCGCGCGCCGATGATGAATTGAAGCGCATCTCCCGCATCACCAAGCATTCGCTTTCGTTCCATCGCGACACCCAGCACGCAGTCCGCATAGATGTCGGCGCGCTCGTGGGCGACGTTATCGAGCTCTACCGCCGAGCTGTCTCAGGCCGGAAAATCTGCATTGCCTACGATTCCAAACCAACCCTGGCAATTTATGGATTTCCCGGCCAGCTTTCGCAGGTCTTCGGCAACCTGCTGCGCAATGCCACCGAAGCGGCGCCTGCCGACTCCCCCGTTGCCGTGCGCGTGCGTCCCATCCACCGCGCCGGCCGAGACGGTACGCGCGTCACCATCCATGACCGCGGCCCGGGAATTCCCGTCAGCGTGCAGGAGCAAATGTTCGATCCTTTCTTCACTACCAAGGAGTTGAAGGGTTCGGGACTGGGTCTGTGGGTGTCGCGCGCCCTCATCATCAGACACGGCGGCTCCATCCGCTTTCGCTCTTCTACCCGGAAAGGCGCAAGTGGAACCACCTTCGAAGTTTTCCTGCCGGTTGGCGGCGTCGACCCCCAGGCTTCCGAATAGTGCGACGGGGCTTATGTACGCTGATCAGCTATACCCGCAGCACCGAGTTTTCACCTTGGCCAGTTCGTGCTGAATGTTGTTTTCGGATACGGGGCCGGTACAACTTTCGTCGTATACTACTGCGGCGGTAGTACTTTGACCGCAACCCATTGTTTTCTCCAGGGGTAATGATGATGCGCGCGAAAAAGTCCCAGCGTGCCCACCGTCCGGCCCAGGACAGCTGGCTGGATATCGATGAGGTCAGGTTGGTAAGTGACCTGCGCATCATGCATTCCAAGGTCGACGAGCTTTACCAGATTGTGGCAAATCTGAAGCGGCGGCATAGTGGCGCGGACATTCACAAGTATGCGGACCAGCCGGTGCTGAATGAGGACATTGCCCGCGTCGACGAGATCTATCTCTGGTTCATACGCCTGAAAGAGCAGCCGCCCCAACGCAGAGCCATGTAGACGCTGCCCGTCAGGGTGAGATCGTTCGACTCACGCCGCCTGCTTCTTCGAAATCTTGTTCAGACCGGCGCTGTCGCGCGCGAAGCTACAGGACAGTCACCCGCATCTCAACGGCAAGCCGAGATTTACAGGCGAGGACACATTGCCCATGGCTGAACCAAAGTTATCGCTCGATGGACAAGTGGCGCTGATCACCGGAGGTTCGCGCGGCATCGGCGCGGCCGCGGTCCGCTTGTTTGTTGCCGCCGGTGCGCGCGTGGCGTTCAATTATCAGCACGCGAAGCGGGAGGCCGGGCAGCTGGTCGAGGAGTTCGGCGATCATCGCGCCTATGCCGTGCAGGCCGATCTGTCGGAAGCCAACGCCGCCGACGCCCTGGTGCGAGCGGCCGTCGGCCGCTTCGGCGGCCTCGACGTGCTGGTCGTCAATCACGGCGTCTGGCCCCCGCAGGATACCGCTGTCGACGAGATGACCGAGCGGCAGTGGCATAACACCGTAGCTATCAACCTTGACAGCAGCTTCTCCCTCATCAAGCACACGGTGGGACACATGAAACGGCAGGGCCGCGGGGGAAGGATTGTTCTCGTGAGCTCGACCGCAGGCCAGCGCGGCGAGGCGGGACACTGCGACTATGCGGCCACCAAAGGCGCGCTGATCAGCATGACCAAAGGCCTGTCGACCGAGCTGGCGCCTCACAACATTCGCATCAATTCGGTCGCGCCCGGCTGGGTGGCCACCGACATGACCGCCGATACCCTGAACGATAGGGACAGCCGCAACAAGGTATTCGCCACCATACCGCTCGGCCGCGTCGGTACTCCCGAAGAGATCGCCGCCCCCATCCTGTTCCTGTGCACCGATCACGCCGGCTTCATCACCGGTGAGATTTTCAACGTCAACGGCGGCGCGGTGCTGGCGGGGTGACACTCGGCGTGGAACTCACCTTCCTCCTACGCCGATGCCGTTGACCGTGACCTGCGCGCTGGCAGTTTTATTGGGATTGGCGTTTGCGACGGCTGTGACCGTCACCTGGACCGTCACATCGCTCGCACCGGGTGCGGTATACAGGCCGGCGGCGGTGATGGTGCCCACCTGCGGATTGCCGCCCGCGACGTTGTTGACTTCCCACTGCACAGAAGTATTGCTGGTGCCGGTGACCGTCGCCTGAAATTGCTGCTGCATGCCGGGATTCAAAGTCGCGCTGATCGGCGCGATGGAGATGGCGATGTTTTCGCTCGCGCCGCCGCACGCGGCCAGCAAGTACACGCTCAGCACGAACGGAATAGCAAGGATGCGAAGCACCTTGGCTGGCATAAGACCCTCGGCTTGAGAAGATTTCTCCTGAGTCGGATGAGGGTCAGCAGAGATGTGTTGCCATCGGAGGGATCGTACGGCTCGAGCCTGGGCTGCGCCGCCTACTCGTCGCTGGGCGACTCGGCGAATCCCATCTCGCCCAAATGGCTTTCCGGCAATTCGACATTGCCCTGCGTAGTGTGGTTGGCCTGGCGCAACTCCGCCAGCATTGCGGCCACATTGTCGCCGGCAATGCCGGAGCTGTGATGCAGAAACTCGTCCAGCCCTTCGGGGGTGAAGACCTGCACCCACGAGTTGGCACCCACGTTGTAGTTGACCTGATATTGCAGCGGATCGGGTTTCAAGCGGAAGATGTGCAGATTGCCTGGCATAGCGGATTCTCAATCACCCCAGCTCACGGCTCTGCATTGTATGATTCCCGCATACTCGGAAGCAAACCGCTTCGGGCAAAAAAAATAGCGGGGTAGAATTCCCCGCCGCTTCCCTCATTGTTCCGTGCGTTGCGATTCACGACTCCATCGGCGACGCTTCCGGGAAACGCAGCTTGCATTTCGCCAACGCCCGGTTGAGCAGGTCCTCCACCTGAGACTCCTCCAGGCTTTTCGCCATTGCCAGCTCGCTCACCAGCAGATAACGGGCGCGCTCCAGCATCTTCTTCTCGCGGAAGCTGAGCGGCTTGTCCTGGCCCAGCAGCAGCAATCCTTTCAGAACCTCGGCGACGTCCAGCAGCGATCCCGTCCGCATCTTGTCGGAGTTCTCTTTGAAGCGGTACTTCCAGTCGGCGTGGTTCTCGCACTTGCCGTCCATGAGGAAGTCCAGGATCTTCTGCACCTCGCCGTTGCGGATGACCCGCCTGAGGCCGACGCTGCCTACATTCTGGAACGGCACCATCACCTTCAGGCTGCTGGCTTTGATTTTGAGGAGGTAGAATCTCTCGATTTGTGAGCCGATGGTCCTGCTGCTGATCTGCTCAATTACGCCTACCCCATGGTTCGGGTAAACGACCTTGTCTCCGATGCTAAAAGACTGGCTGTTCATGAGGGCCGGAGATACTGTTACCCGGAAGTTGCTCCGGTTTGGTTAAGAGGGGAACGGCGCTAAGTATGAAACTATTGTACCTCGATTCGCGAAAATAGGCAATTTATAGGGCTGCGCGAGAGTGGATCAGTTTGGAATCTGAGCTGTGGAAGGGCACGGCTTCAGCCCTGCGGAGAGGACGATGGAAAAGGGCTTTAGCCCCGGTTGCCACGGCTAAAACCGCCGTCAATGGCCTGTGGTTTCGCCGGACTGAAGTCCGGCTCTTCCACCGGTACAAATTCGTGGAGCTCTCGTGTGTGCTCTTGAACGAGGGAGTGGCCCGTGTCCGCTCGCGTATAATACGGAGATAGCTTCGCAAGAGGCCGCTGGCCGCAGAGCATCGACCCTTGAAGTATGCCTGAGCACATCAAGAAAAAGCTTTCCGAGGAAATCGCGCTCCTCGAGCATGAGCTTAACCACGAATTACCGAAAGAACTGAAAAAAGCCGTAGCCATGGGCGATCTAAGCGAGAACGCCGAGTACCACATGGCCAAGCAGCGGCAGGAATTCGTGCGTGCACGCCTGGGCCAGCTGAAGCAGCGCATGGCCGACTTGTCCATGGTCAACATGGCCAACATCCCCCGCGACCGCGCTGCCATCGGATCCACCGTAGTCGTTTACGATTCCACTAAAGACGAGAAGATCGAGTACAAGCTGGTGACCAGCGAAGAGTCCGACGTCACCAAGGGGCTGATCTCCACCAGTTCGCCGATCGGCCGGGCGCTGATGGGCAAGAAGGTTGGCGACGTCAGCGAAGTCGTCACCCCGACCGGCAAACGCGAACTTGAAGTGCTTAAGCTCGTCACCATTCACGATGAGGCGTAGCGAAGCGGCATGACCTGGACGAGCGCAGTCGGGCGGTCCTGCAAGTGGCTGCTCTATAAGATTGTTCACGGTCTGGCGCTCACCCGCATCTCGCCCAATGCGCTTACCTTCGCCGGCCTGCTGATCAACGTTGTCGCCGGCATCCTGTTCGGCTACGCCCACGCCGAGAACCAGCGCCGCATCTTCCTCTATGCCGGGCTGGTCATCATCGGAGCCGGCATCTTCGACATGGTCGATGGCCGCGTCGCCCGTGCCACCAACCAGGTCACGCAATTCGGCGGCTTCTTCGATTCCATCATCGATCGCTACAGCGACGTCGCCCTGTTCTTCGGGCTGCTGGTCTACTACGCCCGCGCCAACCGCTTCTTTTACGTGGTGATGGTGGCGTTTGTGATGGTCAGCTCGGTGATGGTGAGCTACGCGCGCGCCCGTGCCGAGTCGCTCATCCCCAGCTGCAAGGTCGGATTCATGGAACGGCCCGAGCGCATAGTGCTGGTCATTATCGGCGCGCTATTCAACCGTATGGGCCCGGTGCTGTGGGTGATTGCCGTGCTCAGCACCATCACCGTCGTCCACCGCATCCGCCACACCTACCAGGTGCTACGTGAGATCGAGCCCCCGCCGGCGTTTGTCGCTCCCGATCCGATGAAGTTCGAAGAAATCGTGGGCTAGCGGTCCTACTCTTCTCTTGATTGTCCCGGCTTTGATGGGGCACGGCCTTCAGCCGTGCCGTACGGAGGCGCCATATGGGCGCCTTTAGGCGTGGGGAACCTTCCACTCGGCGGCTGAACAGTTTGCTGAAAAACTTCTTTCGCGCCGTCTGTCGCCGGCTGAAGCGGGCTCGGGAGATCCAGAAACCAAGGCCTTACACGCTGGCCTGAAAGGCCAGCTCTAACCGTGCCAGGCTCTTCCTCCATGCGGGGCCGTGTTTCCTACATCTCCCACAGGCACTCGCCGCCGCGATACATCGACATCAACCCATCCTCGCTGATCTTCAGCACCGTCCCATAATGCGAGGCCGCAATGGCAGCGGTTGTCCTGCCGCCTTCGACGGTGCGTTGCAGGCTATCTTGCCCGTAGTGATGGTGCAGGATTGCGCCGAAGGCCAGCAGGTTGCCGTCGCCGCCCAGCACCACCGCCCCGTCGATACGCGCAATGTTCTCCAGCACCGTCGACGGCACGTCGAGAATGCTGCGGTCGCGCAGCAGATAGTGCAACTGGTCCTTGGCAATGCCGGCGACCAGGCTATCATGGTTGAGGTGGTCCAGCAGATCTGATTGCGAGACCAGCTCCGGCGCGGACGCGGAATCTTCCAGTATCACGAACAGCGCGCCACGCCGGCTCTCCGTCAGGTTCAAAGCCAGCGAAAACAGCCGCTCTGCCAGCGCAGCGTTGCACAGCGCGTCCTTCCACATGGCGTAGCGGTGGCGCGCATCTACCAGCCGCCACTTGCCGTCGATGAAACGAAACACCGGCACGCCGTCGGAGTAGATCTTGATCTCGCCGTTGGGCGATAGGATCAGGCAAATGTGCCCGCCGCACAACGTGGCCCGCGCATGCTCGGCATACTTGGCGGCCGGCGGAACCGCCAGCGGCATATCGCGATAGGGTTCGGTCCACTCGTTGATGTCGATCAGCTCGGTCAACATTCCGTTCTGATCGACCAGCGCCAGGGTGCGCAAGCCATCGCACAGCCGATGGAAGCTGCGCACCGTGGTCAACTGATGCGAGTAGTGCAACGCATTGGGCGGCGTCTGCGGAGGGACATGGCAGGGCTCGGGCATCGAGCCGAATAGCAGCACTCCGGTCGAGATGCGGCGATTCTCGTAGGTGCTCATGCTGCTGGTGCGCAGCACTTCGATGGCGTCGGCCACGCGGTCGGGGATCTCCGCGATAGCTTCGGCGCTGCGATGGGGGCGTGGGTCGAGGAAGGCGGAGACGAAGCGGTCCTCGGGCAGGCCGCGAAACAGCGGAAAGCTCTGTGCCGCCAGTATCTGATCGGTGATCAGCTGGTAGCGCGCCGACAGCACCATGCCGATGCTGCGAACCAGCCGCCGCTCGTGCTCCGACAGCCGCGAGCTGGCGCGCAGCGAATAGCCGCTGCCCAGCCACTCGAACTCCAATTCGCCGCCGCTCGGTACCGCTCCCACCAGCTCCGGCATCGTCCCCGCGCCATCGGTATTTCGCTGCAGCGTAGCGCCGGGAAAGAAATAGCGGACTCCATTCTCCAGCAGATCGGTATACAGATTGCTGATGAAGCGGGTGCGCTTTTCGGGCGGGATCGCGGCGATGGGAGAGTTGTCCATGATTTTTCGCAAAGCAACGAAGGCTGGCGCGCAGAGGTTCTGTCGTAACTTGTATGAATGATGCGGCCGCAGCAGGCGAGGATGCGAACTCAATTGCGCGCAGGCAGCGATCTACAAGGCCCCGACCGGCTGCGCGCTCTGCTCCACTTTCGCTTCGCGCAGATATTTTGCCGCTTCCTCCGGCGGCGTCGGATTCTGATAGAAACCGGTGCCCCACTCGAAGCCGGCGATCTTCGTCAGCCGCGGCATGAACTCCACGTGCCAGTGGTAATAGTCCATCGCCGACTCCTGCACCGGCGCGGTATGGATCACCAGGTTGTAGGCGGGATTGTCCAGCACCTGGTCGGCGCGCAGCAGCAGGTTCTTCAGCGCCTTCGCCAACCCTTCATACACCTGCGACGAAGAGTTTTCGAACGATGACTCGTGGCGCTTGGGCAAAATCCAGGTCTCGAACGGGAATCGCGGAGCATAGGGGGCGACTGTAAGAAAGCCGTCGTTTTCGGCGACCACGCGCGTGCCGGCTTCCAGCTCCTGGCGGATGATGTCGCAGAAAACGCAGCGTTCTTTGTAGACGAAGTATTGCTTCGAGCCCTCGAGCTCTTCCACCACATGCTTGGGCACGATGGGCAAGGCGATGAGCTGGCCGTGCGAATGTTCCAGCGTGGCGCCCGCCAGCGGCCCGTGGTTCTTGAAGATGAGGATGTACTTGAAGCGCCGGTCTTTTTTCAGATCGACGATGCGGTCACGAAACGCCCAGAGGACATCCTCGATGCGCTTCTCCGTCAACTCCTCCAGCATCACCCCATGCTCGGGCGTCTCGATGATGACCTCATGCGCGCCGATGCCGCTCATCTTGTCGAACATCCCCTCGGCCTGCCGATTCATGCTGCCCTCGATGCCCAGCGCCGGAAACTTGTTGGGCACCACGCGCACCGTCCAGCCGGCGGCGTTCGCCGAGGCGCCGTTGGGACGATAGGCCAGCACCTCCGGCGGCGTCTTGCTCTCGTTGCCGGCACAGAAGGGGCAGAAGCCGCCCTTCGGCTTCACCGGCTCGCGCGTAAAGTCGGAGGGGCGCTTGGCGCGGTCGGTGGAGATGATGACCCAGCGCCCGACAATGGGATCTTTGCGCAGTTCAGGCACAGAAAATACTTCTCCTGCAAGGTTCTATGGTAACGCTTTCTCTAGCCGCTTTTCGCTGTTCGCCAGAACGCTTCTTCCGGGCTAGCAAACAACCGTCTGGCGATGAGCGAATGGCGAAGAGCGAACAGCGGCTTCACTTCACTTCACCACTTCCGGCGCCGGCGCGCTGCCCACCAGCTTCTCGACATCCCCCATTTCCTTCGGGACACTCGACGACAGCACCTCCGGCCCGTTGGCGGTGATTAGGATCGTGTCTTCCACGCGGAAGTGCCAGTGCTTGTCGGGGAATTCGACGATCGGCTCAACCGTCACTACCTGCCCGGCCTGGATTGGCCCCTTCGGCAGCATGACATCGTGCGTCGCCAGCCCGACGAAGTGTCCCGGCCAGCCATACCACTGAGAGGCGATCCCCTCGCGCTCAAAAACCTTCTTGCCCGCCGCCTCGGCCTGCTCGTAGGTGTTGCCCACGCGCAGCATGTCGATCACCGCCTTTTGACATTCCAGGTCGACGTTGTACCACTTGGCCTGCTCGGGCGTGAACTTGCCGTCGATGTTGAAGGTGCGCGTGATGTCCATGGTCATGTGATCGAGATCGGCGGCGTAGTCGAAGACCACGATGCTGCCCGGCTCAATCTTCCCGCGATTGAAAAAGTAATGCCAGGTGTTCGCGTGCAGGCCGGAACCAACGATGGCCGGGTACGCCACGCCTTGCGCGCCCGAGTTGCGAAACACAAACGCCGCCTCCGCCTCGATCTGGTATTCGTACATGCCGGGATGCGCGTGCGCAATTGCCTCCTTGTCGCCGGTCGCGCTGATGCGGCCATTGCGGCGCAAAACTTCAATCTCGCCCGGCCGCTTGATGTTGCGCATCGCGTCCATTGCGCTCGTCACGTCGTGAAAATTGGCCGCCGGATACCGGTCCCGTAGTTTGACGATGACGCCGCGATCGCCCGGCAGCTCCTGCCCATAGGAATTGTTGTACTCGGCGGCATAGTCGCGGCCAGTCTCAAAACGTGCGCCGTCGGGCTTGTCGGCGAATCCCAGCCGCACCCACAGATCGTGCTCGGTGCCGGCGCCGAAAAGAAAACTCAGATATCCGTCCAGCGCGGACAAGGGTGCGACCGCCTGGAACCCCAGCTCTTTCTGCTCATCCTTGGACATCGACAGCAGGTTCGCGCCATACACCTGGATCTCGCGCGGGCTCTGCTGCGGCTCGAAGATGGTCACGCGCTGCGTGCTCGCGTCCAGGAGCATCACTGCGCCGGGATCGCCCAGCCCGGTGTAGTAGTAGAAATCGTTGTCCTCGCGATAGTGATCAGCCGGGGGCTCCTGCGTCTTGGCGAAGAGCAGCACGTATCCGGTCTTCACCTTTCCCGCCAACTCGGTGCGGCGCGCAGCGAACTCCTGCGGGCCGCCCAGGTCCTCTATGGCGGCGCGGTCGGTGTATTGGGCGTAGGCGGAAAGAGACGAGAAAAGGAAGAGAGAAATCGCAATCTGTCGGATCATGCCTTCAGGAGTGTAGCCGCTCGATACAGGCGTCCGCAATCACAGAGGTCCCAAATGCCAACTCCCAAGTGCTAAATGCTAGCTGCCAATGCATCACCGCTCGCGACGATAGCGGTTGAACTCGTGGTCGCCGGCCTTGCGGCAGCTCATCCAGCGCCAGCGTGTCACCCGCTCGCGCGTGAATCCCGCCCCACCGAAAACTGTTGGCCGCAGTAGTACGGGGAGAGTCTGCTCCTCGCGAATGCGATCCTGCTCCGCCGGCACAACCTGTCCCACCTCAATCGGTGCGACGGTCATGAACTTCTCGTCCACCAGATCAGCGCGCGCCAAGTTCCCGTATACCGTCGGACCGCCTTCGCACAGCAGATACTCGATGCCGAGCTCCTCGCGCAGCTTGCGAATCGCGCCCGGCAAGTCCAGCCGCTCGCCTTCACCCGCGGCGATGATCTCGACATGCGGATGCTTGCCCTGGGAGCGCAGGCGTTCGGCGCCCGCGGGTGAGGTGAGCACCGCCGCGTCGACCACATCTCCGTCGAACACTTTATGACGGGAAAGATCGAGCTCGGCGGCGCGGCTGATGAAGATATTGCGCTCGCGCCGCTTGCCCAGCTTGCCGCGCAACTCCCGCAATGTGGGATCGGCAACGCGGAAGACAATGCCGCGGCTCTCCGGCCCGCGGGCGCGCTGCTCCTCGCGCAGCGTATTCATGCCCAGCAGGATCGCGTCGGCGTGCGCCCGCAGCAGGTCCATCAGCCAGCGATCTTCGGTGGACTGCGAAATCTCGCCGCCTGAGGCGTGCTCGCCCAGCAGGCTGGTGATGCCGTCCAGCGACTGCACGAAGTTGGAGTAGATCCACGGGCGCCCGGCGGGCGCTGGGGGAAAGCCCAGGTTGCCATAAGGCGCGTAGCCGGGATGCTCGATCGGGCTGGGCTCGGCGCTATCGAACAGCACTTCAAAGCGGCGGGTGAATTCGGGCGGGCTCATTCGCTATCGATTCTATCGAAGCGGACGAAACAACCCGCCCGGCGGTTTGGTAGATGGTCATTTTGAAATCCTGACGTGCGCTTGCGCCGGGTGGAGCACGCCTTCACAACGCGCTGGGGCTGCTTCGTATCAGGGCACGAATTCAGTCGTGCCGAAAATTGCCGGATTCGAAGTTCCGAATCGAAGGCTCAGACGCTGGCCTCGAAGGCCAGCTCTACCCGAACGGCCCGACCCGCGAGTCCCGTACCGACGACAGGGTTCTGACGCTAGCGTTGAAGGCCAGCTCTGCCCGAACCGCTTTTAGCAGTCTCGGTGCTCGTTCAAAATGCAGGTAATGCGTCGGCGCGAAGCCGTTAGCGACTACGCCCCGATCACCGCGACCAACTCCTTCA
>DASRGM010000122.1:0-2003 GCA_035651035.1 Terriglobales bacterium | reverse complement strand
GGCGTGGTGCAAACGACAGGCTGAGTCGCGGCCAACAGGCGAAATGATTTAATGATTTGGGTGTAACTCGCATCCCGCTATGCCGCACATTTCGTATATAGCGCGGCTTGTTCAGTTTCAATCCGGTAATTGACGTATTCGTCCCAGCGGCCGGTGAGGTATAGCGCTCGTAGGTGAAGCATGGCTTGCGCGCCGTTCAGCGTCCAGCGCATGCCAGTCTGTTCCATGCGGTCTTTGACCACATGTCGGCACGCGCCCTCGGCGACGCCGCTGCCGATCGGATACCCGGCGGCCAGGTATTCATCGTACTGCATGTGTTGGCGGTTGTTCTCGTAGTAGCGAATCACGGCGTTCACCGCCCGCCGCTTCTCTCCGCGCAACTCGTGCTGGTCCCTCAACCGCTTGAGCCCACCTATGACGTATCCCACTTTCCCTTCCAACAGCATACGCAGACGGTGCGACACAAATTGCTCGGCCTGCGAACTGCCTTCGGCGTGAAAGCAGTAGGCCGCTTTCCAGAGTCGCTCCATGACATGAAACAGGTCCAGGATGCCGATCGCGCGGCCGAGCCATTCGCCCTGCATCTCCCACAGCGCCACCTCGCCGTCCATCAGGCAGATCAGCGTTTTCCGTCGCTGCGGGTCGCGTTGGTAACAGGCCACGGCCATCTCCACAAACAGCCACTCGCGGCCGGTGCAACTCCGCGCTTCCGCCCCACGCGCCATCTCCGCCCAGACTTGCTTGTGTTGCGGTTTCGGACGATCGGCCGCCCGGAGTTGTCGCGACCATTCTTCGACGACATCGTTGGCGGTGCGGCGAAAACGATCGATCGTATACACCGCCCCCACGTAAGCCATCTGTTTCCGATTCGCCTTTTCGCCTTTGCCGCGGCGATGTTTCGGCTGGACACGCTCTTCCAACGGCCGACGCATCGGCACGCCCTTGCCATCGGCCGTGCCCACCAACAACTCGCCTTCTTGTTCCGGCGGCGGGGCTGCATGCTGTAGTCCAAAATCCCCGGCCCGCTCCGCCATGTGCTGATTCATCTGCTCGGCCGCGCGCTCGCTGGGGGACACGCCCAGCAACTGCTTCAGGTCGGTGACGGCCTCATGAAACGATTCTTTGAGACACAATCGCTGCAACCAATCCTCCAGCACATAGGAAAACTCCCCGGCCGGCAACCCCAGCCGCTCGTCCAAGGGCGCCCGTTCGATGCGCTGCTTCTCCCGCTGGGCATACACTCGTCGCCGGATGTTCAACTCTCCAAAGATCGACAGATAGCGTCGCACGTGAGGCTGCTTCAATCGTCGTAACGCTCGACCGTCGGGCAACTGCAGCTCGACACCCTCATCCCCATCTCCCTGGGCCGCGACAAATCCCTGCAACAAGCTCTGCCCAATGGCCAGCAACCGCCCGAACAGTTCGCGCTCCACCTCGTCGATTCGCCGGCCTTTTGTGACCGCCTCTTTCACAAAACGCTCAATCTGCTGAAGTTGCTCCCGTGCCTTGAGAAATGCTCGTTCATACGACATGATCATGGCTGGGCCTCCTTAAGGGAAAAACGGTGACTACATCATCCGTTCTACCCGCGGAGGCCCAACTTCTCATCTCCCTGCCAGCACACAACCCGAACCATCGAAAATCAGTCTGCTAGCACCCGCGGGATGCGAGTTGCACCCTAATCTGCATCATTCCTCGCAAGCCGTAGTGAATTGAGCTTCTTGCTGGCCGCCATGATGTCTGCATTTTGCGACTGATCAAGACACCACCTTAGTTTTGTGTGGCATTCAGGTCCAGTTGGCAGTCTTACGCCGAAACTTTCGACCAATTCGCAGTCGCGATGAAATGCGCCGTAATAGGCCCTGCTGATAGACGAGCGCTGTTCGGCTGGCTTCGAGCCTGCCGAGAGGTCAATGGCAAATTGTAAGAAGTCGCTGCCCTGCATTAGGCTACATCGATTGACAGACGAAACATACCACTGACATTGCTAGGAAGTTCGATCA
>DASRGM010000121.1:0-2553 GCA_035651035.1 Terriglobales bacterium | reverse complement strand
CAGCTCAGCGATCTTCAATCCCCGCCTCCTCAAACCCCTTGCGCCGCAGGAGGCAGGAATCGCACTGGTCGCAGGGGCTGCCATCCGGATGAGGATCGTAACAACTGTGGGTCAAACCGAAGGGTACGCCCAGCTGCGCGGCCAGGCGCACGATCTGCGCCTTGGTGAAGGCGATCAGGGGCGTGTGGATCTGCAAATGCGTGCGGCCTTCAACCCCGGCCTTGGTGGCGAGGTTCGCCATGCGCTGGTAGGCTTCGATGAATTCGGGACGGCAATCCGGATACCCGGAATAATCGAGCGCGTTGACGCCGATAAAGATGTCGGAGCTTTCAAGCACCTCGGCCCAGGCGAGCGCGAAGGAAAGAAAAATTGTGTTGCGTGCGGGCACGTAAGTGACCGGGATGCCATCGCTCATGGCGTCGAGAGAACGCGCCTTGGGAACCGAGATGTCGGCCGTCAGAGCCGAGCCGCCGAAGGCATCGAGGCCGATCTTGGCGACCATGTGCCTTTCAGCGCCGAGGCTTTGGGCAACGCGGGCCGCCGCATCCAGTTCCACACGATGGCGCTGGCCATAGTCGAACGAAAGCGCGTGGCAGGCATAGCCGTCGCGGCGCGCGAGCGCCAGGCAGGTGGCGGAATCAAGCCCTCCGCTCAGCAGGCAAACTGCTTTCTTCACCAACTATCATGGTAGCTTCAGTGCGTCTTCGGTTTCTCACGTCGACCCCGCTCGACATCCAGCGCGGCAGCGGCACCTATGTGGGGATGCATGTGCTTGCGCGCGCTTTGCAGGGCCTCGGACATCAGGTGGAGTTTCGCACCCCGCGCGTGCACCTCCCCGTCTACACCGCTGAACGGTTGCTGTTCAACCGTTTACTGCGCGCCGAAGTCGGGTTCGATGTGACCGTCGGGTTCGATATGGACGGATATCGCGTCGCGGATGTCGCCGCGCTCAAGGGCGTCATTGCCGATGAGGTACGGTTCGAAGCCGGCCTGACGCGGTTCACCATGGGCATCCAGGCGCGCTGCGAACGGCTGCACGTGCAACGGGCGCGCCAGGTTCTGGTGACAAGCCGCTACTCGGCCGAACGCGCGACTCAACTATACGGATTGCGAAGGCCTCCGGTGGTGGTACCGGAGCTGATCGATGTGGCGGAATGGCGGACTTGGCTGCAACGCCACCCCGCCGTATCGCCGAGGTTCACAGTGCTTTATGTGGGGCGGCTCTATCGGCGCAAGCGTGTCGATGTGCTGCTGCGGGCGGCAGCGATTGCGCGCGACAGGATTCCGGAACTGGAGGTCAGAGTTGTCGGGAACGGCCCGTGCGTTCTTGATTTGCGCGCGTTGGCTCGGCAGCTGCGACTGGAAAAAACGGTGACGTGGCTGGGCGATGTCTCGCGCTCCACGCTCGGGGAGGAGTACAACCGGGCCACCGTGTTCTGTCTGCCGAGCGTGCAGGAGGGGTTCGGGATCGTGCTGCTCGAAGCCATGGCGGCGGGCAGGCCGATCATTGCCTCCCGTGCGGCGGCGATCCCGGAGGTGGCGCCGCATGCGTTTCTGGTGGAACCGGCCAGCGCCGAGGCGCTGGCCGTCGCCATCGAAAGCTTGGGTCGATCGCCGGAAGCGCGCACCGCGCAGGCAGCGGCTGGAGCGCCGTGGGTGGAGCAGTTCGATGCTCCGAGGGTGGCGCGGTTATTTCTCGAAGCGGTGGCCCATCCGGATCTACTTGTGCGTCAGCGTGATCGGGAAGGCTAGTATTTGCGCGGGTACCACCGTCGCGGTGCTCACTACGTACGTGGCTCCCTCGGCGAGGTTTCCGCTCATCAGTTGATCGAGCCGCGCTTCCGGAATCGGATACGGCGTCTGCTGCGGCTGGCGCGAGAACACGACGAACAACTCTTTGGGGCCGGAACCCTCGAACGACAGCGCGCCGGTTTTCGGCACGTTGTATGGTGTGGAGCGCTCGATGCGGCTGCTGGCGAACAAACGCCAGGCGTCGGGCGCGTGCTCGAAGACATACAGGTACCCGGTTTCATTGGGTTGAATCTGCAATGAGATTGCGCCACCGGGATCGAGCGGCTCATTCGGATTTAGCGCGGCGACCTGCCCGTTCGCGTCGCGGCGTAGAATACTATACCGCAGCCCAAGATGCTGCATCGCCAGTGCCGCCGGGGCAGTGACCGCCGGTGCCACTGCCGGCGTAGCGGGGCGATTCCGCCGGTCGCGCTCCACCAAATTCGTCTGGAAAACGGTCGGAAACGGACTCCCATAATAAAGCGCGCGCGCATCTGGAGAGGGCATATATCCGCCGACTCCTGCTTGCTGGCCTTGTTGGCCTTGCTGCCCGGCGGCGGCCTGGACCTGCACTGCTTCCGCCATGCGCAACGAGCTGACCCGAGCCGGGGCGGACGGCGATGGTGGAACGGCCCCCGCTTGCTGGACACCGGCGAGTGCCGCGTCTGCGGCCGGAGGGGCAGCCGGTGCCGCCGGCGGGTTTGGCGGCGGCGTGGCCGCAACCAGCGGTTCCGCGGGACGGGCCTCGACCAGTCGGGCGCG
>DASRGM010000120.1:0-12758 GCA_035651035.1 Terriglobales bacterium | reverse complement strand
CGCGAGCTCCAAGTCGTGCTGTCCGGTACACAAGCGCAAGCCGGCGATGCCCAGCGGACCGTTCGATTGTTGTGCGCGCGGCCCAGCTGATTTCCTGTTGCGAGCGGCCTTTTCACCCGGCCCCAATCAGCGGCTCATTGCGTTGCGCTCCAGCCCCTTCGATTCGCTGCCGGCGGTGACTGACGTACCGCTAGCGAGCTTCGAGGCGGCATCCCTCTACGCCAAGCCTGTCGACCAGAAAAAAACCGACCTCAGGATCTAGAACCGGCCCAACGAGGCGTATGGCGGCGTGTCGCATCGCCGCGCGATTGGGGCTGCGGATAAGTGTCTCCGCCCAACCTGGAATTCTGAGGACAAGACAATGAAATCGAAATTGCAACTCGTACTCTGCCTGATCGCCTTCGCGCTGCCTGCGATGGCGATGACCACCATCACTCCGCGGCTGAACGCCACTATCTGCGCCTGCTGCGACCATTGCACAGGAACCTGCTGTGGCGATTGCGGCTCCGGCATTTGCAGCGACTGCTGCGACGGCCAGTGCTGCTAGGCAGCAAACTCGCCGACCCGGTTCGCGTCCTGCATGCGGGCGCGAACCAGGGTTTCGCGGGGTGAACGGGGTGTCCCACCCAAGCTGTCTTGGGTGGGACTGTTCTTTACTGCAGCAGCACGCCGGTCTCGCCATTGCCGTTTTCGGTGACTTCCTCCGGCGGGATGACTGAGGCCGCGGCCAGGTGGTCGCCTTCTTCCAGATGCAGCAGGCGTACGCCCTGCGCGGAACGTCCGGACTCGCGCACCGTCTTGGTGTCGATGCGGATGATCTTGCCGAACTGGCTAATGACCATCACCTCCGACTTCTCATTGACCAGCATGATCGACACCACCTTGCCGTTGCGCGACGTGGTCTTCACGTTGATGACGCCCTTTCCGCCACGCGTTTGCAGGCGGTATTCGTCAACGTCGGTGCGCTTGCCGTAGCCCTGCTCGGTGACCGAGAGGATGAGGTTGGATTCGGCCTCGCCGTCCTTCGCCTTCTTGCGCTCCTTGGGCGTGACCGCCATGCCGACGATGTAATCGCCTCGGTCCAGGTTCATACCGCGTACTCCGAAGGCCTGGCGGCCCATCGGCCGCACGTCGTCCTCCTGGAAGCGGATCGCCTGTCCGTCGTGGGTGGCGAGGAAGACGATCTGGTTGCCGTCCGTACAGGCCGCCGCCACCAGTTCGTCGTCCTTCTCGATGCCAATCGCGTTGATGCCAATCGAGCGGACGTTGCTGAAGTCCTTCAACGGCGTCTTCTTCACCGTACCGTTGCGAGTGACGAAGAAGACGTAGCGGTTCTCCTCCTCCAGGTCGCGAATGGTAAGCCAGGCGCGCACGCTTTCGCCCGGCTGCAAGGCGACCAGGTTCGCGATGGCTTTGCCTTTGCCTGCGGCGCTCAACTCGGGGATCTCATAGACCTTCAGCCAATACACCCGGCCGGTGTTGGTGAACACCAGGATGTAATCGTGGGTGGAGGCGACGAACAGTCGCTCGACAAAGTCCTCCTCGCGCGTGCTCATGCCCTTGCGCCCGGTGCCGCCGCGGCGCTGCTGGCGATAGGTCGAAATTGGCGTGCGTTTCAGATAGCCGGAGTGGCTGACCGTCACCGCAACCTGCTCATCGGCAATCAGGTCCTCCAGGCTCAGTTCGACGGCTTCGTCCTGGATCTCGGTGCGGCGCGCATCTCCGTACTTCTTCTTGATCTCCTCGAGTTCCTTGACAATGACACCGCGGAGTTTCTTCTCGCTGGCCAAAATCGATTCGTAGTCGGCGATGCGCTCGCGGACTTCGCCCAGCTCTTTCAGGATTTCGTCGATCGACAGCCGCGTCAAACGGTGCAGTTGCAGTTCAAGGATCGCCTCGGCTTGGATTGCATCGAACGCCTTCGTGAGCTGCGCCGGCGTTACGCCTTTCAGCGAGGCTGTTTTGCCGCTCTTGCCTTCGGATACGCTGACGGTGCTTCCGGTGAAGTAACCGACGAGGTTGTTGCGCGCGTCGGCGCGGTTCTGGCTGCCCCGGATGATGCGGATGACGTCATCGACCCGATCCAGCGCAACCTGGTAGCCCTCGAGGATGTGCTCGCGCTCGCGCGCCTTCATCAGCAGGTAGGCTGTGCGGCGCCGCACCACGTCGATGCGGTGATCGACGAAGTGCTGGATCGCCTGGACCAGGCCCAGCTCTTTCGGCTGGCCCTTAACAATGGCCAGGAAGATCATGCTGAAGCTCTCCTGCATCGAGGTGTGCTTGAAGAGCTGATTGAGCACGATCTGCGCTTCCGCGCCGCGCTTCAGTTCGATCACAATGCGCATGCCGTCGCGGTCGCTTTCGTCGCGCACGTCGCTGATCTCGTCGATGACCTTGTTGTTCACCAGTTCAGCGATGCGCTTGATCAGGTTGGCTTTGTTGACCTGGTAGGGAATCTCGGTGACGATGACGGCTTCGCGATCTTTCGTCAGGTGCTCGATGGCGGCCTTGGCGCGCATAACGAAACGGCCGCGCCCGGTGCGATAGGCTTCCATGATCCCGCTACGCCCGTGAATGAAGCCACCGGTGGGAAAGTCCGGACCCTGCACAAACTTCAAGATGTCGGCCAGCGTGGCATGGGGATTGTTGATCAGCGTTATGCAGGCGTCGACGATCTCGGTCAGATTGTGCGGCGGAATCTTGGTCGCCATGCCGACCGCAATGCCTTCCGAGCCGTTCACGATCAGGTTCGGGACTCGCGTCGGCAACACCAGCGGTTCGACCGTGGTCTCGTCGAAGTTGGGCACGAAGTCCACAGTGTCCTTGTCGATGTCGGCCAGCAGTTCCTCGGCGATCTCCGTCATACGGCACTCGGTGTAACGGTAGGCAGCGGGCGGATCGCCATCGACCGAACCGAAGTTGCCCTGGCCATCCACCAGCGGATAACGCAACGAGAACGTCTGCGCCATGCGCACGATGGAGTCATAGGCTGCCGTGTCGCCGTGGGGGTGGTATTTGCCGAGCACTTCGCCGACAACTTTGGCGCACTTCACGTACTTGCGGTTGTGCAGCAGGCCCATGTCGTGCATGGCGTAGAGAATGCGGCGATGCACCGGCTTCAGGCCGTCGCGGATGTCGGGCAGCGCGCGCCCGATGATCACCGACATCGAATAGTCGAGATAGGAGCGCCGCATCTCGTCTTCAATGTTGACGGGCTGCACGTTGGCCGCACCGGGGCCGATATTGTCGAGCGGTAGTTGCTGGTTGGGATCGTCAGGCATAACAGCTTTTCGCTAGCTGCTTTTCGCTTCTAGCTTTTCCTTCCTCAACATCTCCAATTGCTCCGCACCTTCGGCTGCGGACAGCCTGAATCGTGCTCATTCAAAGAGGTATACAGGAGCCTCAACACAGGGTTCGGCAGGGCTGCCAAACTGGGCGCAAGTCCTTGTAAAATCAACAGATTACTCTTTGAGGAGCACTTCCGATTATAACACGAGCTAAGGCCGGCCGGCTCTCCCACATTGTGGCATAGGGTGGCGCCACTAAGGGCTCTCGCTAGCCTTGGGAAGGGGTCGGAAGCGCTATCATCAGCCGCGGCAACATCCCCTGCAAACGTTGGACTCGGCGGTTCGATCGCACTGCCGATTACGAAAGCGCCGCGGCTTTGCTGGCTGTCGTTTCTGGAGTGCCGGCGCTCACTATAACCCGGCTTCCTCCCCAACGCTGCCGTATCATGCGATTCATTGGCTCGGAATACAGGCGCGCCACCACATCGCCCAACAATGTGGACAGAACGACCGTCGCGACGAACAGCAGTGGTATCGCCAGCATCGGCTTGCCCAGCTCAAGGAAAAAGTGGAATAGCGCCAGCACGACAAACATGTGCGTCAGGTACACCTCGTAACTGCGCTGGCCAAGGTCGAGAAAGGGACCCAGAAAGCGCGGCGCCTTGTAGCGCGATTGCGAAGCCGCAATCATGACCAGGCAGGTGCCAATGGCCAGCACCGTCATCCCCAGACCAACCGAATCCAGCCCCCACTCATAGACCTCGCGTGAGAAGCCGAGGATGAAGATGAGAAGGGCCGCTCCGCACGCGCCGATCACCCGCAGCATCTTCGCCGAGAAGCGCACCCGCGAGCACAGCAACGCGGTAAGGCAGCCCAGCGCAATCGCGTCCATTCCGCCGAGATACGATTTCTCGCGCCAGATCTGGTTGCCGTGCGTTCGTGCAAACGGCCCCAGCACCACGAACATGCAGAGCAAGGGCACCAGCAATTTCCGGCGGGCGAAAAGCACGCAAGCCAGAGGAAAGAAGAGGTAGAACATCTCTTCCACCGAGAGTGACCACAAAATGTCCCAGGGGCCCGGCAAGTAGCCCCGGTGCGCGGACAGCAGATTTATATGAAAGGTGAGCGCGGCGACGAGCGCACGTCCTAACCCGGATACTTGAGGAGAGATGACAAAGCCGCCGATTCCAGCCAAATGCAACACGCTCAGGACCGCCAGCAGCATGACCAGCAGCGGTGCGATGCGCGCAAACCGCATCAGGTAGAAGCCGCCCATCCTGATCTTCGACAGCGTTCCCCAGCGTCGCAGGCTGGTGGTCGTAATCAGGAAGCCGGAAACGGCGAAGAACATCTGCACGCCGGTCTGCCCGTTCCACACCAGCGCGGACAGAAGCTGCCGGGGAATTCCGCGCCCGTAATGCACCTTGTCGAGCACCAGGTGAATGTGGACGTGCAGCATCAGCACGAAGAAGATGGCGAGCCCGCGGAGTATGTCTATTCCGTCTATGTGCCCGGAGCTCGGCCCGCGATCGTTGGAGCGCACCTTGACCTCAGTACTCAATTCCTCTTTGCGCCTCGATGCCTTTCTGGTAGGCGTGCTTGATCTCGCGCATCTCGGTAACGGTGTCGGCGATCTCGACGATCGAGGGATGCGCGTTGCGCCCCGTGAGGATGACGTGCACCATCTCGGGTTTCCGCTTTAGCGACTCCACCACCTTCTGCGGGTCAAGCATCTTGTAGCTGATAGCGTAGTTGATCTCGTCGAGGATGACGAGGTCCCATTGGCCGGACTGGATCGCCTGCTCGGCTTCGGCCCAGGCCTGTTCAACCAGGCGCACGTCTTCCGGATCGGTCTCGGCGCCGCCCACCTTCACGAACCCGCGCCCCATCTGCTTCATGATGAAGCTGTCGCCGAGGGCCTTCACCGCGTCGAGCTCACCGTAATGCCACGATCCCTTGAGGAATTGCAGCATCAGGACCTTCATGCCATTGCCTACGGCGCGCAACGCCGTACCCATGGCAGCCGTAGTCTTGCCCTTGCCCGGTCCGGTATTGACGATGATCAGTCCGCGACGCACGTCCGCCATGCAGTGTTCCTCTCGAATTAGCGGTTTATGAAGCTGAAGTCAGGTTAGCTTCTTGCTTTGTGACAAGGCGCGCCGTTAGACGTGCCCAAAAGGTCAATGTAGTCGACTTTAGGGTTTCACAGTTTGCTGAAAACTCGGCGCGATGAGCCGTTCGGGTGGAGCTGGCCTTCAGGCCAGCGTCTAAGCCGCTTAGTTTTGTGCTTCCCAGCGAGTTTTAGCTCGCGAGGAAGCTGCCTTCGCGAGTTTTTCAGTAATTGTTAGCCCCTGCGCTTGCTCACCCCGTTGCATGGCCTAAAGCCGGATTCGAAAATATGGCATAAACGGCACGACTAAAGGTCGGGCCCTGATACACAGCTACCCGAATGAATTACTTCCGCGCCGCCTGCGACTCCGGTGCTGTTTGCGCGACCTTGTTTGCGGCCTCGGTGCCGCTGCGAATGCAGTCCGGTACGCCGATGCCATGATAGGCATTGCCCGCAATCGCTAGCCCCGGCAGCTCCGCCACTCGCCTTTCGATTTCCGCCACCCGGGCGATGTGCCCGGGCTCGTATTGCGCCATCGCTTCCCGCCAGCGGTACACCCGCGCGAAGATGGGCAGAACATCGAGCTTCAGCAGTTCGCGCAAGTCGCGCCGCACCGTGGCGACGATTTCCTCATCGCTCAGCGACAGCACCTCCTCATCCCGCGCTCCGCCCAGAAAACAGCGCAGAATTCCCTTATCGGCGGGAGCGCGGTGCGGGAACTTATTATGTACGAAGGTGCAGGCCAGCATGCGCCGGCCTTCGCTGCGCGGCACCAGGAAACCGAAGCCGGGCGGCAACGCCGCAAGCTGCTGCTTGTAATATCCCAGCGTCACTGTGACCGAAGAGCTGTAGGTGACGCCAAGCAGATTGCGCGCCAGTCCGGCATCGACGCCATCGAGCAGAACGCCGGCGACGTTTGCCGGTGTGGCGACAATCACCGCGTCGAAGAGTTCCTCGCCGGCCGGCTCCAAGGTCACGCGCCAGCCTGCGTCTTCGGCATAAACACGCCTGACGTGCTGGCGGAGGCGGATGGACTCAGCCTGCAGCCGCCCGACCAGCGCATCCACCATTTGCTGCATGCCGTCCCGCAAAGAGGTGAACAGCGGACGCGGCGCCTGCGTCTTGCTCGCGGCCGCCATCTTCCGATGCGCCGCCAGCATGGCCCGGCTCAGGCTGCCGTACTTCTCCTCCATCTCGACGAAGCGGGGCAGTACGGCGCGCGCGCTCAGCTTGCCGGCATCTCCTCCATAGACGCCGGAGAGCAGCGGGTCGGCAAGACGGTCCACAACCTCCGCGCCGAAGTGGCGCTCCACCAATTGCGCTACGGTTTCGTCGTCCTGCATCGGCCGCGGCGGATGCAGCAGCTCCTGCGCCATGCGCAGCTTTGTGCCCCAGGAAAACAGCGGCGACAGGGCGGTGGGCGCCAGTTTTGTCGGCACCATGAACATCAGCCCGTCGGGCATCGCGATTAGCCGGCCATGTACCACAATGTAGGTCTTGCGCTGCGTATCGTTGGAGCCGATGAGCTGCTCGCCGAGTCCGAGCTCTTTGCACAGCGAAGCCGCCCATGGCTTTTCGGTAAGGAAGGAATCGGGGCCGGCCTCGACCAGGCAGCCCTCGACATGGTCGGACGACATGCAGCCACCCAGCCGCTGGCTGCCTTCGAACAGAACATACTCCAGCTCTGCGCCCGTGGCCCGCGTTTTCTCCAGCTGAAATGCGGCGCTCAGTCCGGAAATGCCGCCGCCGATGATGGCAATGCGTTTCATGGAAAACAGCAACTAGCAATCAGTCTTCAAGGGCGGGAGCATTCGCTCCCTTGAAAGCGCCCAGCCGCGCCCGCGCCAGACCGGCAATTGCGCGCACGAACACCGGCGAATCGTTCAACGACTCCGCGCGGTAAAGCTTGATGCCGTGCTGGGCGGCGAAGTCGCGGAACAGGATGTCGACGTCGAACAATATCTCCACGTGATCGCAGACAAAGCCGATGGGCTGAATAAAAACGCCATTGTGGCCTGCCTCCTGCAAGCGCAGGATCGTGTCCTCCACTGTGGGACCCAGCCATTCGCCGCCCGACATCCCCTGACTTTGAAAAGCGAAATGCCATGGCCCGATTTGCGGGACTTGCGCCGCAACCAGGGCGGCCGTCTCTTTGGTCTGCGCCTCGTAGGGATCGCCTTCAGCAATGGTGCGCGCGGGGACACTATGGGCGGTGAAGATGACGGGCAGCGCCGAACCATGCTGCTCGCAGGCGCGCGTCCAGCCCTCGCGCAACTTCTCGGCGAAAGCCTCGATCAGCAGCGGATCATCGTGCCACTCCTCGACGAAATCGATGGCCAGCGGCGCGCCCGCACCGAACAAGACCTGCTTGTACAGCCCAACGCTGGTGCGCGAATTGTGCGGCGCCAGGCAGACGGCGACCACTTGCTCGATGCCGTCGGCCGTCATCTGCCGCAGCGTATCCGGGATGAAAGGATGCCAATTGCGCATGCCAACATAGGCAGGAATCCCAAGCTCGCGCGCCACCCCTTCGGCCTGCCGGCGAGTAATCCGCGTTAACGGCGATACTCCGATCAGCGAATAGCGGTGCTGCACTTCCTTTACCACATTGTCAGATAGAGGCCGGCCGCGTGAGATGTTGCTCAGGAATTCGGGTACGTCTTCCACGCGCTCAGGGCTGCCGTGCGCGATCAGCAAAACCGCCTGTGGGCTCATGCGTTCCTCGCCTCGCTGGCGGCGGCGGTGAAGTCATGCACAAAACCCGCAAGGTCTTTCACGTTGTCGACGGGGGTGTTCGGCAGGATTCCGTGTCCCAGATTGAAGATGTGCCCCGGCCGTCCCGCCGCCTGCCGCAGGATAAACGCCGCGCGTTGCTTCAGCTCGCGCCACGGCGCAAACAGCAGCACCGGATCGAGGTTGCCCTGCACAGCATGATTGAAGCCCACCGTGCGCCAGCCCTCATCGAGCGGAATGCGCCAGTCCAATCCGATTACCTCCGCGCCGGTCTCCGACATCGACGGCAGCAAGGTCGCGCTGTCCGTACCGAAATAAATGATGGGGACTTTGCACTCGGTCTGCAGGCGCTGCACCAGCTGAGTGGTGGGCGCCAGCACGTAGCGCCGGTAGTCCTCCACGCTCAGGCAGCCCACCCAGCTATCGAAGATCTGGATCGCATCGGCGCCCGAGCGCACCTGCTCGCAGGCGTATTGCGCCAGCACATCCACCAGCTTGCCGGCGAGCTCGTCCCACACCTCGGGCGAGTTGTACAGCATCTTCTTGACTTCCAGATAATGACGCGAGCCGCCGCCCTCGATCATGTAGCTGGCCAGCGTGAAAGGCGCGCCGCAGAAGCCGATGATGGGCAACTTCGCTCCAAAATGCTTCGCCACCAGCGCCACCGCGTCCGCGACATAACCCAATTCGGCGGCGCGATCGGTTTGCAACGCGCGCACATCTTCGGCCGTGCGCACCGGCCTCTCGATTACCGGCCCTTCGCCCGCTGCAAAGTGAAACGGCAGGCCCATGACCTCGAGCGGCAACAGCAGGTCGGCGAAGATAATGGCCGCGTCCACCTTCAGGAACTCGGCCGCGGTGATGGTCACCTCCGCCGCCAACTCCGGCTTCTTACAGATTTCGATAAGCGAATGTTGCCGGCGGACATCGCGATACTGCTGCATATAGCGCCCTGCCTGGCGCATGAACCAGACCGGAGTCCGCTCCACAGGAAAGCGCCGGCAGGCGCGCACAAAGAGTGATTCGGGTGCAGACATAAGCGACTATCGTAGCATTCGCGGTCACACGGCCGGGTGCGGCGGATGACATCGCAGCGGGCCCACAAATCACTGCAGGTAGTAGATATTCAACGGCCTCGACAGGCGGAGCCGGGCCTGCATGCCGGCCTGGCGCACGTCGCGCAGCGCCTGCTCATCCGGCGCGATCAATGCCGCCTGCTCGCGGTGCCGGCGCAGGTCGTCGATGGTCCAGATTTGCAGCGGATGATATTGCGACAAGTTCGCCTCGAGCCGCTGGTGCAGATAGGGATCGGGTCCAGGCTTGGGATGTTGCGAGAAATCGGAAGCCAGCAAAAGCACGACCTGGTCGGGGTGTTGGGCGTACTGCTGCGCTTCCAGGAAGAACAGCGGCTCCGCGATGACGAAGTAGCGCTTGCCTTCTACCTCCGGCAGGCTTTCGATCTGCAGAAACGGGCGGATGCCCGTGGCCTCGACCTTGTCGGGATGTTGCATCACCACCGCCTGCATCCCTATACCCCATCCTGCCAGCAGCACGACTACGCCGGCCCCGACTTGCGTTGAGCGCCGCCAGTGTCGCCACAATGACGACGCAAACGCCACTCCCACCGGCGGAACTACCCCAATGTAGTACCGGCTGTAGAACGCATTCGTCTTGAGCACGGCGACCGCATAAGCGGCAATCGGGACGGCCAGGAAGAGCCAGCCGATCGCCTCCGTCTCGGGCATCCGCGGAACCAGCGACTCCTGCGTGTCGGAAGAATCGGTGCGCACCAGCGCGATCCACAGCATGATCAAGGCCAGCAGCAGCAGGCCGTCGGGAAACAGCTGCGCATAAATAGCGCGCAGTTCACCCAGGACGGGGCGGTTCCAGTATCCGCCGCCGAACTTCCGCGAAAATGACAGGATGAGCGGCGACAGCAGCAACAGCGGCAGGATCGAACCAACAATTCCGCCGATCAGTTTGGCCGACGGCCGCTTGCCTGGCTTCCACTGCAGCAGCTCCCAGGCGAAGTACGGCGCCAGGCACATGGGAAAATAGTAGTGAACACAGACGCCCGCAAAGAACACCGCCCCGAAGAGCGCCGCCTGCACGCGTTGGCTGAACCCCTCGTAGGCCCACACCCACAACGCGAGGGCCGACAGCAGGAAGTAGAGCGCATAGGAGCGGGCTTCGTAGCCGTAGTAGGGCAGGAAGGAACACGCCGCGACCAGGGCCGCAATGAGCGCGTAGATTCCATTCGTCAGCCGGCGCGCGCAATCGAAGATCACGAGCAGGCCGGCAGCCATCGCAATCGCGCAAGGCAGGCGCGCCGCAATTTCGCTGGGGCCGAACAGCGAATCGCACGCCCGCACCAGCATGTAATAGGTCGGCGGCAGCGCGTCCACTCCGTTGCCCAGGGCAGCCCAGATGGTCGCGAGGTGCGGCAGACGCGCGATGTAGATGGTGAACAGCTCGTCGAACCAGAAGAGTCGATTCGATGCGATGTAGAGGCTGCTGGCCGCATAGAAGAGCGCCAGCAGGACTGCCGCAATTAGCGGCCACCCGGCGGCCGCGCCCGAGGGCCCCTGCTTCCGGATAGCTACTGCCTTCCGCGAAATCACTTTGGCCGTGGTGGACATGTTTGCCTTCGCCGCGACGACTGCATCCCAGGCCACTGCGCCCGCACAGTCCCCCGACTTACCGCTGCGAGTATGCCAGCAATTCTCGCATACGCCGAAGCCTGCGACGAGCGCCACTCGACTGCAGAGGCCCGCCATAAGCCGCACGGTAGAATGTACTCCGTATGTCGAAGCTCGACGTTGCGCCTCGCCGTCGCTCAGGGCCGCCCCCGAAAGACGCCGCCACGGCGAAGTCGCCGCTGCAGGGCAGCTGGGACCTGCTGGCCATCCTGCTCCTGCTTCTCGGTTCCTTCCCCGCGGTTTGGCTGGCGCAGCGTACCGTCACCATGGTTCCCGACCTGGGGCTCATCGACGACAACTGGCATCTCGACAGCACCTTCAAGGCCCTGCGCGGCATCTGGATCGGCCGCGACGTCGCTTTCACTCACGGACCCATCTTCCAGGCGCTCTCCGCTATTCCGGCGCGCTCCATGCCCCTGTCGCTGGGAGCGCTCTACGCAACCTGGAACACCATTCCGTTCTGGTGCGCGATCGTCTTCGCCTATCTGGCGCTGCGCCTGTTGCTGCCTGGGCAGCGGCCGTGGAAGCGCTTCATCCTGCTTCTGCTGCTCGCTTCGTTCTGGGAGACGTCGCTGCGCTCGACGCTCCCGGTGCTGCTGTTCGTCCTGTTCCTGCGAGGCTGGTATCTGGTGCAGGCCGGCCGTCTGCGAAGCGCCTACGGCGGGGCTTTGGGCGCCGTTCTCTCCGTCATTGCTTTTCTGGTTGCAGCCGATGTCGGCGTCTACGCGACCGCCGCCTGGGTCGTCTGCTGGCTGGCAATAGCCGTGGAGATGCGACGCCAGCGCTTCGCCCGCCAGCTATTGATCGGCGCGCTCGTCTTTACCGTCACCGCCGCCATATCCGTGCTGCTCGCCAATACCTTCATTGCGCGCCCTCTCGACTTCCATTTCTGGCGCGAGTCGCTGGCGCAGGTGGCGGCTTATCGCTGGGCGACGCCGGCGGCCATGACCGATGAAGGAACGATGCACCTGATCGGCGCGCTGCTGACCTGCGGCGCCATCTTCCTGCTTCGCGCTTTCAGCCGCGGCGCGGAAGCGCTGATTACGCAGCGCCCCGCATTCCTGCTGGGCGCCTTTCTCTTCGGGCTGGCCGTGCTGCAGAGCGCGATCGTTCGCTCCGACATCGGACACGTGATCATCGGCGAGTTCCCGCTGATCTTCTTTGCAGGAACGATCCTGTTTTCCTTCGAGGGCTATGCCTCCATCATCGGCGCGGTTGCTGCAATCGCGCTTTCCATGCTGCTCTCGCATCCCGTGATTCGGCCCTCCAGCGTGCTTCGCCTGTACGGGCAGCTGCAGAACCCGAGGACGAATTGCCCGCCGGGCTACAGCGAGTTCGATCGCGCCTGCTATCTGGAGCCGCTTACCTCGCAGATGCTCAGTGCCGGAAGCAATTTCCTCAGCCGCAACAGCGGCAGCCAGGAGTCGGTCTTCATCTTTCCATACCAGACTATGTTGGGCCTGGCAGCGGGCCGCAACGTTGCCGGCGGGCTGATGCAGGCCTATACCGCAAGCGGGCCGTATCTGTCGCGGCTGGAAATCTCCGGCCTGGAGGGCAAGCCGGTTCCCGCGGCGCTCTATTTCACCGACCCGGACTATCGCCACATGTCCGCGGCCGACGTGGCGCGCTGGTCGCGCAATTATCTCAGCGTGCCGGTCGACGGCATTCCCAACTTCACCCGCACCCCCGAAGTGTGGTTCTGGATGATGCGACACTACCGCATGGAAGGCCAGCTCTCACCCGGAGTCGTAGGCCTGCTGCGCGACGACTCGCGGGCTTCGCGAATAATCCTTCAGGCGCAACCACTCGGACTACCGCAACGCAGTTATGCGGTGAATGAGCGCAGCTCGACCACCGATATCGGGGCGCCCAACATGCCTGCGGGTTTCGATTTCATTCGCTTTCGCATGACCGTCCGCTATCCCCTGT
>DASRGM010000119.1:0-17116 GCA_035651035.1 Terriglobales bacterium | reverse complement strand
TGCTGGGGCTGAGCGTGAAGACCGTCGAGGCGCATAAGTTCAACCTCATGCGCAAGCTCGACATCCATAACAAGGCGCAGCTGGTGACCTATGCCATCCAGAAGAAGATCATCAAGGTGCCGGTGAATCAGTAGAGCTGCTAGCGCCTAGAGATTAGCTGCGAGCGACTAGCATTCTGTGTGAGAAGGGTGTGCCTGCCTTGATGCGAGCCTTCAGGCGCGCCTTGCAGTTCCCATTTGTTAAACCAATTGGGCCTCGTCAAAGGCGTGCTGCCACCCGGCAGCATAATCGATCAAACTCAAATTGAGCCCGCACGAACGCCGTTGTTCTACCTGATTGGAAGCGACTGGCGTATTCTCTATCGGTAACCCCAAGCAGTCAAATCAGGCAGCATAGCGTTCAGCTCAGCCGGTCGCAAGGACCGGCAGAGCAATAGTGCGCATAGCTGCCGCTTGCGAGGAGCCGGCAATGCATCCGGATGGAAAATTCACGACCACGCGAGTTCGAGAAGCGATGCTTGTGCTGATGGTGTTGGCCTTTGGCGCATACGGGAGCGCCCAGAAGGCGGCGGCGCCGGCGGACAACGGCTCGCAAGTTTTGCGGCAGTTCGATGACGCGGTCGACGCGCTGGCCGCGCGTGTGCTGCCGGCGGTGGTGCAGATCGACGTCAGCGGATACGGCGCCCCAGAGGACCAGGACAACCATGGCGGCGCCTCCGACCTGCTGCAGCGGCAGCGGGCGATCGGCTCCGGAGTCATCGTCGATCCCGACGGCTACATCATGACTAATGCGCATGTGGTGGCGGGGGCGCAGCGGATTCGCGTCACCATCGCGCCCACGCCGATGGAGCTGAAGATGGGCGCAGCCAGCCTGTTGCGGCGGCAGCGCGTCTACGATGCCAAGCTGATCGGCTCCAACCGCGACGTCGATCTTGCGCTGGTAAAGATTGAAGCCAAGGACCTGCCCTTCATTGCCCTGAACGAAAGCTACACGGTCCGGTTGGGCCAGATTGTGCTGGCGGTGGGCTCGCCGCAGGGACTGGAGCACACGGTGACGCGCGGCATCGTCAGCGCGGTGGCACGCCAGGTCGATCCCAACCGGCCGATGCTTTATATCCAGACCGACGCGCCGATCAATCCCGGCAACAGCGGCGGCGCGCTGGTGGATCGCGACGGCAACCTGGTCGGCATCAACACCTTCATCTTCACCCAGAGCGGCGGCAGCGAGGGGCTGGGCTTCGCGATTCCGCAGCCGGTGGTGCGCTTCGTATATCGCGAGTTCCGGCAATACGGACGCCTGCGCCGCGTCACCATCGGGGCCAGCGCGCAGAACATCACGCCGGACCTGGCGGCCGGGCTGAAGCTGCCGAGGGACTGGGGCGTGGTCATCTCCGATGTGTTGCCGAAGAGCCCGGCCGAGGCAGCCGGCCTGCAGCCGCAGGATGTCGTTCTGAGCATCGACAATCGCGTGGTCGATTCGCTGTCGAAGTTCACGGCATTCTTGTATTTGCACAAGCGCGACCAGCCGGTCGTCATGAACGTGCAGCGCGGCGACAAGGTCCTGAACCTGTCGATCGCGGCGGTGGAGGTGCCGAACGGCATCGACAATCTGGTGGATCTGGTCGATCCCCAGAAGAACTTCATCGCGCCGCTGGGCATCTTCGCGCTCGATCTTACGCCGGACCTGGCGGATGGCTTGTCGAGCTTGCGCTCCCGAAGCGGAGTGTTGGTGGTGGCGCGGACCGATTACGAGCCCAGGATCTCTGCCGATCTCGGGGCGGGAGACGTCATCCGCGCAGCTAACGGCAAGCCCGTCGGCAGCGTCGACGCCTTGCGGTCGGAGATCGCCCGGCACAATGTGGGTGACGCGATCGTGCTGGAGGTGGAGCGGCAGGGCCTGATGCAGTACGTGGCATTCGAGGTGGAATGACAGGCTGCTGAGACCCCACAGTGCCAAACACCAATAGCCCCGAAGCTCGGGGCTCAGAGCTCGGGGCTAGCTGTAGTTTTCGAATTTATCTTGCAGTGGTGGCGAGTCGCGGCGAGTGGTGGCCAGTGGTGGTATTTCACGCCACCACTGCGTCGCCAAGTACCGCCGAAAACCGACAGGATCAGACCCGATCTGTGTGGGATTGCTTTGCAGTACCCAGCCGTTGACCTCTCGTAAGTTGTTACAAAATCGCTCCCGCGCTCTCAGCTCTTCCGCCGTAAGCCGGCAAGTGGGACAATGCACATTCCGCTACCCGCAATTCATTGATTAAAAACGACATTGTCGATTGGAATTAGGAGGTCCGAGGCGGCAAGCGGTGGCAGAGAATCGGCAGAGGCGACATTGGACTTTAGGACTTAGGCCTCTGTTGTTTTTCTCGCTCCCAACGGACTTGGCTGGCCCTACGCGCCGATTCGCTTCGCTGCTCTGGAGTCAGTTTATGAGCGCGAGCCTTTCCACCTTTTAAGCCGCCTAACCGCCCGAGAGCCACAGCGTTCGCATTCAATTAGGATTGTATTGTGCTGTCTCTTATGGGGCTGGCAACTTTCATGTTGGTTGCGGTAACACTGGCATAGGTTAGGGACCGGGCTCCTTCCCGCAGTTCCAGTGGGTGCCTTCAAGTGTGACGCAAACCACCAGTTTGCCACACCCGAATGATCCCACGCAACAGCAGTTTACATACACATACAATCCTGGTCACTGGCAGCTCGTCAGTCTTGGATACCTAGGAGGCTCGTTATGGAATGGCTCCGCAAGCAATGGCACCTGGCAGACGATCAAAAATATTGCGCGCAGGATCGGCAATCACATTCCGGTCGTGTGTGGCGCGGGAGACTTCGGTTATTATGGACCTCGTATCAGCGGTAGCATAGCTGCTGTTGGCGTATACAAGATAGGTGCGGTAGATACAGGAAGTGGAACGTCGACTGGAGTGTTTACAGACATTACCGTCGGTGAGAGGAAGCTTCGGGCGCGGATTTCTGGATTAATTTTGGAATGGCGGCACAACTACCCATGTCATCGCACCGGGGTGCAGTGTCAGACTGCAATCAGACGCTCTGTGAAAACCTTGCTCGCCTTCAGCCCCAAACGCCCGGCGAAGCGGCACAGGGTCTTGCTGTTGGCGCTATCTTCTGGCGCATCCCATGAAATACCGGATCGGGTTTACAGTCTTTCTAGGTGTTTGTTACCTTGCGCTGGGGATGCAGGCTTCATTCGGAATCACGGCGGCACATTTTTGGCCTGATATGCTCGCATTCTTTTGCACGTTGTTGGTCTTGCCTCTGGCCATCTTTTCGATTTGGAAGGTCCATTTGGCTGGTCGTTTGCTCCTAATCGATGCAGGAATTATGGCCTCAACCGCCCTATTTCATGTCGATGCTAAGGACGAAGCATCAGTTGCGATCTTGGTAGCCTTACCAGTCGCGTTTGCGGGGTTGCTTTTGTTGAAGAAACAGAGCTCGCCCTTCGGTCCGAACGACTGACTGGGGGTATTACGTTTGTTGAGAGGGCGAATAATGCCAAGCACTCTCGCGTGAACTGGTCCACCACGGTCAGCACCCGCATCCAGCGGCCGTCCTCCAGACGCTGGGCAACAAAGCCGGGTGCCCCACTCATCCCCCTCGTTTGGGATGAGTGGGTTCGGCGAGTCACACTTAGACCTGGGACCAGAATTGGGGAAATGTTTCGGGCATTGACGGCAAGACCCTTACATTCGATGCGCTGGGCCGGATGGTGGAGCAGGCCAGCGGCGGAAGCTATACGCAAATCCTCTACAGTCCGGGAGGCGGCAAGCTGGCGCTGATGAACGGACAGACATTGCAGAAGGCGTTCGTTCCACTGATCGGAGGAGCCGAGGCGGTCTACAATTCCTCTGGTTTGTCATATTACCGGCACTCCGACTGGCTGGGCAGCTCACGGTTGGCTGTGTTCGCGGCCACTCGCACTGTGGACTTTGACGGCGCATACGCCCCGTTTGGAGAACCTTATAGCACGCGCCGGGCTTCGACTTTTCCTTTACCGGCCAGAATCAGGATACGGCCGCGGGTTTGTACGACTTCCTCTTCCGCGAGCAAGCTCCGGTGCAAGGTCGCTGGATATCCCCCGATCCGGCAGGAGCAGCGGCGGTGGACATCACCAATCCTCAGACCTGGAACCGCTATGCCTACCCGCCAATAATCCCCTGAATGCTGTCGATCCTTTGGGACTGTACTGCGCGATAGATCCTGAGACTGGAGGAACCTTGAACGGCTGCCAGCAGGGAGGCAGCGGCAGCTACGATACCACCGTCATGAATGGCACCATGATGATGACATCGGGTGGATGGCAGTTCGGGACGAATATCGCGGAAAGCAGCGCAGTAACCTCTGGTACTGACGGTTCGGTTCTAGCCATTAGCGACACAACCACGGTAGACGTGGCCGGGCAGTATGTCGAAGGCAGCACGACATTCTCTCCTTCGGCTAATATAACCTCAATTAACTGGGTAACGTCAGGCTACAGATTGTTTCGGTTTGGAAATACCAAAGTAACAGCGGTTTGCGGTATTACAGTAAAGTGTCGCGGCATTCAGAAATATAACCTCGGCGTGATTGGAATGCAGCATTGTGACGGCGAAGTCACAGATAGCTCTGGCGCGGTGTGGTCATTAAGCGGTGGTCCACAGCCAAATTACCATGAGCATAACAGCGCTCAACGCATGGGCTACCAGCCCTCCAGGAACACCATTCACGGGAACTACGGTCTATCAGGGTAATAGTTGCTCGGGTGCTGCGTGCTTAATTACTTCTACACAGAGTTGGAATCAAAGTGTTGTGAAGCCTGCATACAATGCCATTTTCGGCCCGAACAGCAACACCTGGCTCAAGAGTACTTTTTCGGGATGCGGCATATCGCTGCCTATCAACACTTGGGGGGCCACATGGTAGCCATTGGACGTCTGAGGTGCTGTGACTTTTCGGTGCTAGCAGGCATTGTCGGGACGGCACTTTGCATTCTGCTGGTTGGATCTTCACGGAATGTCAAAGCATCTTCAACGGTGAGGGAGGCAGTGGAACTTGAACAGACGGCAAACAATACGGTTATCGGTCGAAAGGACGACAGTCGGCTGGAATATTTAGACATGACTGCTGGCGGTGCAATCAGAACCGCGTCCTTCTCCATACGGCAAGAGGTCAAAACGAACAGTATCGATCTCGCAAAAGGCGGCGAAATAAGCTCCTCTGATGGGAAATGGACAGCCTATTGCAACGGGAATGCCGAGTGCCAAATTAGCAAGGTAGGTGATCCCGGCAGGAGCTTTTTGGTGTCACGCAAGGTCATTCTGACGCCGCTATATTGGTCTCCGGACGAGAGATTCATTTTCTTTGTGAGAGCGGCACCGCGGTGGAGAGTGCCTCCTCGGTGCTCGCTGGAAGACGAAAGAGATGTGACGGTTTATGACCTTGTGGCCGGCCGCGAGGGGATCGTAAGCACTGTTTGTGGCGGCTACCCTTATGGTGGACTGCGTTGGTTCCGGTTGACGGCTGACTGATTGTTTCCCAGACAGAGAGGAGCGTTCGAGAGATCGAGCGCAAGAGGTTGAGAGAGAGCGCGTCGCGGTAGGGATACGGATTGCTCCATACCCCCCGCACAGATCCGTACGAGCGGGTTTCCCGCATACGGCTCTTACCTCAGGTGGTGACCCACCCCAATCACCGCAAACCGGCGATGCTTGGGGCGCAGGTCGACCCGAATTTCACATCGCCGCTGCGAAATTCTTGTTCGAGCTTAGAGACGTGTGTTCAGATGTCCGATCATACGAACGAAGCCGCCGTGGCGCGTGGCGGATCCCGTTGATTGCCCCGCCGTCCCTAATTTGGGCTTACGACAAAATAGGTAACTGGGGCTGAAGGCCAATTTTGCACCTAGGACAAATGCCCATCCGGCTACCCCGGAAGGCCGGTGACAAAGGGCAGGTTTTGAGGCAAAGATGGTTGTGAGGAGAGGGATTTGAATGCCACGACGAGGCCCAAAAAGGTGTTAGTACACTGCAGCGCAATTCGAAATCACTGAAACTCAATTCGAACATTGCTGCAATTGAATTCTCGCAATCACACAAGTTGCTAGTTGCTAGTCGCTCTCTCTACAATCACCCTTCTCATGCTGCGCTTTTCCACCGCGGGCGAATCTCACGGCGAGGCGCTGGTGGCGCTGCTTTCGGGCATGCCCGCCGGGGTCGGCATTGAGCTGGAGTTCGTGAATCGCCAGCTATGGCGGCGGCAGCAGGGCTACGGACGCGGTGGCCGCATGAAGATTGAGCGCGATACGGCGCGCATTCTCAGCGGCGTACGGCACGGCAGGACGATTGGCTCGCCGATCGCGCTGCTGCTGGAAAACCGCGACTGGCAGAACTGGACGGAGGCGCTGCCGGTCGCAGAGGGCGACCCGGCAAAGCACAAGCGCGTGGCCTCGCCGCGGCCGGGGCACGCCGATTTGGCGGGCGCGGTGAAGTACAACTTTTCCGAGGCGCGCTACGTGCTGGAGCGAGCGTCGGCGCGCGAGTCGGCGGCGCGAGTGGCGGCGGGCGCGATTGCCAAGCTGCTGCTGCGCGAGCTGGGCATCGAAGTGTTGAGCCACGTGATCGCAGTGGGCAGCGCCCGCCTGGACCAGCCGGTCACCTGGCAGGCCATCGCCGCGCTCGCATCCAAAGACGAAGTGCTTTTGAGCTGCATCGACGCGGAATCCGAGTCGCGCATGAAGGAGCAGGTTGACGTGGCATTGCGCACGGGCGACTCGGTGGGCGGTGTCTTCGAGGTGGTGGCGCACGACGTTCCGCCCGGTCTGGGCACCTATGCCAATTGGGATGAGCGGCTGGACGCGCAGCTGGCGGCGGCGGTGATGTCGCTGCAGGCGGTGAAGGCAGTCGAGATCGGCGATGCGGTTGCGGCCGCGGCTTCACTCGGCTCGACGGTGCATGATGAAATAGGATACGAGCGGGATCGGGAAGCGTTCACCGGATTCACGCGCCGCTCGAACCATGCCGGCGGGCTCGAGGGCGGCGTCTCGAATGGCGAAGACATTCGCGTGCGCGGGTACCTGAAGCCGATTTCGACGCTGCGGCGTCCGCTGGCTTCTGTGGATTTCGCTACACGCGAGCCGGTGAAGGCGGCGTATGAACGCTCCGACGTGTGCGTGGTGCCGGCGGCAGGCGTTGCTGCCGAGGCGATGGTGGCGCTCACGCTGGCTCGCTGCGCGCTGGAGAAGTTCGGCGGAGACTCGCTGGACGAGGTGAAGCGGAATTACGAAGGCTACCGCGAGCAGTTGCGGCGGTTCTGAAAAGAATGGTCACTTCGATTTTGGGGCGGTATGTTTTACCACGGAGTACACGGAGAGCACGGAATGAATCAATTTCGATAGCCGTGCGCCCTGTGTTCTTCGTTGGTGAAATGAATTTGAACTCAGACAGAAATTTACTGGCCTAGATGATCTATCCCATCGTGAAATATGGTGACGCGGTATTGGAGAAGCCGGCCGCCACCATCACCGAATTCAATGACGAACTGCGCCAGTTGGTCGAGGACATGTTCGAGAGCATGTACGCCGCGCACGGCGTCGGGCTGGCGGCGCCGCAGATCGGCATCCCCAAGCGTATCGCAGTCATCGACGTCACTTTCAAAGAAGACCCGGACGCGAAAATCGTGCTGGTGAATCCCGAAATCATTCACACCGAGGGCAAGCAGACTTCAAGCGAGGGCTGCCTGAGCCTGCCGGAGTTCCGCGAGAACGTGACGCGTCCGATGAAGGTGACGGCGCGCGCGCAAGACCTGTACGGCAAGACGATCGAGGTTGAAGGCGAGGAGCTGCTGGCCCGGGCGCTGCTGCACGAAACCGATCATCTCAACGGCAAGCTGTTCATCAGCCGCATCAGCGCGCTGAAGCGCGATTTGATCAAGCGAAAAATCCGCAAGCTGATGAGAGAGGGCGAGTGGAAGTAAGAAGCGACTGGCGACTGGCGACTGGCGACTAGCTACTAGCGGCTGGCAATCAGCGGTCACGAACCTGAAGCGAATCGGTACTAAGGTAAAGCCCGTAAGATCTAGCCAGTTGCTAGTTGCTAATCGCTAGTTGCTAATCGCTCGCTGCTGATTGTGGCACAATCGCTTGATCCCGGATTTCTATGAACGCCCCCACAACATCGCAGGCTGAGGACTTGAGCAAGTCCGGCGCGGGAGTTTTCTTTGCGCGCCTGCCCGCCGTGTGGCTGGAGACGAAGGAGAAATCGCGCTCGCAGGCCTCCACCGTCTTCCTGCTGGGACTGGCGCTCATCTGCGCAGCGACGACGCTGATCGGCGCCGTGCCCACGCACATGTTCGGGCACGACACCTTTATCCCACTGGAGATTGGCTGGCGCGTCCTGCACGGGCAGCGTCCGCATGTAGACTTCGTCAGCGGCTGGGGGCCGGTGTGGTTCCTGGTAGAGGCGGCGGGGCTGGCGATCGCCAAGCACTCGGTGGATGGCATCGGCTACGCGAACGCGATCATGGCGCTCATCGTCAGCATCTGGGCGTTTCTGCTCGGCAAATCGCGCCTGCTGCCGCTGTGGCGTGTGGTCTTCAGCCTGTTTCTTGCGGCGCTAGTGGTCGCGCCGTATCCCCTGGGCAACTCGCCGCTACTGTCGAGCGCAGCCATGGTTTACAACCGCTATGGCTTCGCGCTGCTCGGGTTGATCCTGCTGGAGTGCCTGGAGCCTGGGCGCGACCGGGAGTTGCCGGGGGTGACCCATCCTTCTCCGCGTCGTTTGTGGTTCGCGGAAGAGTTCTGCAGCGGCCTATCGACTGGCGCGGTCCTCAGCCTGGCGCTGTTTCTGAAGATCAGCTACTTCCTGGTCGGCGCGGTGATGATCGCCGTGCTTGCGCTGCTCGTGATGCGATTGGCGGTGCGCCGCCTCGCGGGAATGGCGGCCGGCTTCTGCCTCGTCTCGCTGGCCATGCTTGCGTACCTGCGCTTCGATCTGATTGCCATGTTGCGCGACTTGCACATGACCGGCGCGGCGCGCAACACCGCGCTCACCGGCGAAGCGATCGTCAACAAGATCACCGGCCATCCTTCGATGCTGCTGGAGGTGGTGCTCTTCGCGTGGGTGAGCTCGCTGCTTTTAAGCGGCCGCGTTCCCCGCTGGCGCGGCTGGCGGCTGATGATTGCCGGCGTCGTGGTCTTCGGCGCCGACCTCGCCATCATGACGACAAACCAGCAGTGGGACGGCTTCCCGCTGTGCGCCTGCTTCGGCATCGTTGTAGTCAACGATATCCTGCGCGAGCAGCAGACGCGGCTGGCGACCGACGGGCCGTCCTATCGCCCGCTGTATGCCGGCGCGCTCTGCCTGGGCGCGCTGCTGTTCGTGCCGCAATTTGCCGGCGATCTCTTTGGGCTGGGCTACGGCGTGTGGGCAAAGGAGACGGCGCGCGGCGACGTTGATGTTGTGCGGCTGACGCCACCTAACCTGGCGCCGCTGGTGCTTTACGATGGGCACATCCCGCGCGCCAATGGCCGCGTGCTGGCCACCTATGTCAACGATGGCGTGGCGCTGCTGGAGCGCGAGAGCCGCCCCGATGAGACGGTGCTGTCGATCGACATGACGAATCCGTTTCCCTATGCCTTGGAGCGGCAGCCGCCGCGCGGCGGCATCGCCTCGCCTACCTATCATTTCAATATCGACGACGAGCACCGGCCCAGCGACGACGAGTTCTTCGGCGATGCCGACATCGTGATGGTACCCAAGCATCCGGCAATGGACGACTATCACTGGACGGACTTTCTGCGTGCCTACCAGCCAGGCCTGGCGCAGCGCTATCGCCTGGCAGCGGAGAGCTCGTGGTGGTGGATGTACCGCCGGAAGTAGCAATAACCCAATGACGGAGCCGCACAGCGGCGGCGCGGCCGCCATCGAATCACCACCGCAATCGAAGGCACTCCCTCGCGCATCGTCGCGGACCTCGTGGCTGCAATTCGCCGTGCTGGCAGCAATGCTCGCCACGATCTTCGCGCTGTTTCAGTATCCGCTGCGGCGCATCGCCTCCGAGTCCGAGATCAACTTCGTGGAAGGGTGGAACGCCTATCGCCAGCAGTTCGCCCGCGAAGGCACCCCGCTGTACGGCGCGCCTCCCGACCTGCTCACCGGCAACACCAACTATCCTCCACTGTCGTTTCATCTGGTCAACCTGCTCTCATTTCACGGCGACCTGGTTCGCACCGGGCGCTGGATCTCGCTGTTCTCGCTGCTGGCGACCGGACTGCTGGTCGGCCTCATCGTCCGCGAATTGGGCGCCGATTCGCTGATCGCGGCCTTCGCCACACTCCTCTACATTCTGGGCATCTCCGTATTTCTGCCCGACCGCGTGGGAATGGACGATCCGCAGCTGCTGGCCGAGGCCTTCACCACCGGCGGGCTCTATCTGTACGTAAGAGCGCGCAATCGAATGGGTGCCCGGGGTTCGCCAGTCGTCTGGAATAACCCATGTCCGTGGCTGCTGTGCGCGTCGGCGCTGGCCTTCTGCGTTGCCGGCTTCACCAAGCACAACCTGCTTGCCTTCCCCGCTGCCGTCGCGCTCGATCTCTTGCTGCGCTCACGGCGTCAGTTCATGATCTGGTGCGGCGCGATGATCGGCGTCGCGGCAGTCCTCGTCGGCCTGACCTTCGCCATCGACGGCCGCTACTTCTTCCAGCACCTGCTGTCGCATCGCGCCTTCTCGTGGGACAACGCGCTGACCAGCGTCACCCGTTTTTACCTTGGGACCTTTCAGGGCATCATGCTGGTGGCGCTGGTCTGGATCCTGTGCCGCTTCCGCACGCGGCCGCTGCTGGCGGCGGCGTTTGTCTTCGCCAATGGCCTGGCTTGCCTGCTGGTGGGTGGCGACGGGGTCGACCTGAACATCTTCTTCAACGGATTTGCCACCGCGGTGATGGTCTGCGGCGTCGCTCTGGCGGAGATCGAAAGCCTTTCGATCAACCAGTCGGGTGTCTTATCGTTGGGTGCCCCACCCGCATTGGGTACCCCAACCTTTTCGCGTTCTCCTGGCGAAAGGCTGGGTGTTGGAATGGGCAAGACCGTCGGCGTCGCGCTAATGCTCGCGCTGTTCCTCGGGACCGGACTGCGTGTGCCGGAACGCCTGCGCGAGGCACACCTGCGCGGCGAGCTGATGGCCGAGGATGATACCGGTTTCCGCGCCGCCGCCGACCTGCTGCGCGCGACTCCTGGCCCAGCGCTTTGCGAGAGCCTGCTGCTCTGTTATCGCGCCGGCAAGCCCTACACCTTCGACACCTACACGGCCATCGAAGAGATCAAGAGCCACCATACCGACCAGGATGCCAGCCTGCCGCTGCTGCGCAGCCACCAGTTCAGTGTCATCCAGCTCGACGCCATCCCCGGCGAAGCCATGTCGCAGCCGGCCACCATCTTCCGCAACCGCTCGCGCTTCACGCCCGCGTTCGTCGACACGCTGATGGAGAACTACCGGCTGGCGCTGCGCACCTCTCACTTCCTGATCTTCGTGCCCAAGTAAACTCTGGTGAATGGTTTAGGGCATATTATCGGCTGCATTTGAACCTCGGCAGCATGGTTACCGATACGATGGCCACCTACGGCAATCCCAGATCGCCCGCTGAAGAGGGCCCTCTCATGAATAGAAAAGTGGGACACGGGCCTGAAGGCCCACGCTGTCTGCCGTGTTGGAATCGCAGTAACGCGGATTCTGTGACAACCCTCGCTTACCCGCCCACGGCCAGCTGCGGCACGGCACGCGCGATATGCGTCCCGCCTTTGATGACCAGCGAGCCTTCAAACGTCCCCACCAGGCCGGCCGGGATCTGCGGGCCCTCGACACGGTCCTGCGAAATCTTCACGCCGCGGCTGTCCTGGAACTCGATCACGCCGCGAAAGACCGCCGGCTGCAGCGAGTCGTTGCGCACCACCAGCTTCCAGGTGCACACCGGGTCGACCTCCGACTTCGACACCTGCGTCTCCAACGACACCACGTGCCATTCGGGCGTGGCCACCAGCACCGGCTGCGTCTCCGGGCCGAACATCCCCTTCACATTCTTGACCGAAGCCTTCAGCGAGAAGTCGTCTAGGGGCATCGCCTTGGACATGCCGTAATAGCCGCAGGCCCCGGCGAGAACGATAACGGCAACCCCGTTCTCCAGCCGCCCCTTGAGCAGCGTTATCACGCCGATCATCATGGCCAGCAGGGCGAAGAGAGGAGGGAGAAAGTACAGAGAGATCAACGCGAGCACGCATCCGGTGATGGTCAAGCTCTTCATGACAGCCCCTCCCGGACCGCCAGCGGCAGCCCGGCCTTCATGAATTGCGGCTTCCGATAACGCGCCTGTGCGCCGGCAACCCGCGCCGACGGTCAGGCAGCTGCAGTCGGTCTGTCGCGATGAAGCTGTCCTTATTGTGGCCAGCCGCGCCCTCCACGGCCATCGGTTATCGCCGCGCTCGATTACATCGGTAACACCGGCAATTCGCTTGAGGTGGGTACAGAGGTAACCATGCAGCAGCAGAGGAAGCGAGGAGAGTCGGTCTGGGCTGCGAGTCAGAGGGGTCGGGTGGGTGCACGAGTGAGAACGGTCAATCTGGGTACACGTTCCGGGGTGCCCCAGTCTCGCGCCGTTCGAGACCTGGGAGATTTCCGTCCTGGATCAGCAACGTCTGTGTGGGGTTTTCTCCCGACCGCTTGCCGAGCCGACCGCTTTTCTCCGGGTCTCGAAAACGCGAGACCCGGGGCACTCGCGAGCTGATGGTCATCTGTGCCGGGGGGATGCGGGTTCACCGTGCTCAGGGCAGCATGCCCTCGTCCATCCACTGCTTGAATTTGGCCACCTGCTCCTTCGGCCAGGCGTCATCGCAAGGCATGCTGCCGTCCTCCAGACGCGAGTAGATTGCCTCGGCATGGTGCTTCACGTCATCGTAGAGCGACAAATCCATCCCGAAACTCTTCATTGCCTCCACGTCCGGGGAGTCGCGGAACAGAGGTCGTATGTCGGTTGCGAAGCTCAGTGCCATCGATCACCTCGAGCGGAAAAGTTGATCTGTACGCTCAGAATGCAGGCGCGTGTGCGTGATGATACTACGTCGAGGCTGCCTCTTAGTCACTGGATCGCGGATCACTCGATCCCGGGCTGCTCTATGATGAGGCGTGCAGAAAACCGTCTACCTGTCGCTGGGTTCGAATGTCGGGGACCGTCAGGCCAATCTGCGCACCGCTATCGAAAAACTCGGCGAGCTTGGGGAGAACGTCGCGGTCTCATCGCTCTACGAGACCGAGCCGGTGGAGTTCACGGCGCAGCCCTGGTTCCTGAATTGCGCAGTCGCGCTGCGCACCGAGCTGATGCCGAAAATTTTCCTGGCGAAGGTCCTCGCTATCGAGCAGCAGATGGGCCGGCGGCGCACACTGCCCAAAGGCCCGCGCACCATCGATATCGACATCTTGTTGTTCGGCAATGCCGTGATCAGCGCACCGCAGCTGCAAGTTCCGCATCCCGCCATGCACCAGCGACGCTTCGTTCTGCAGCCGCTGGCCGAAATCGTACCCGACGTCCGGCATCCGGTGTTGAAGCGCACCGTTCGTGAGCTGCTCGACAACCTGCCGCACAATGGCGGACAGGTGAAGAAGGTTTAGCGGCAAAGGCGCCAAGCTATATCGTGCCGCAAAGGGTTCTTCAGCGTGTTATCGTGCCCGGACCTCTCTCCTCGAGTACTGGCGAGGCGTGGGAGCAGGTGAGGACGCTAGATCCGCTGCAGCTCGGCCAAAGTGCGCTCGTTCTGAACATTGCCCGTATTCAGGGTTGTCTTGGGCTCAAGCAGCATGATGTGGGTTTCCTGGTCGGCCGAAGGCAAGTGCTCCACGCCGCGGGGCACGATTACGAATTCGCCCGGGCCGATCGTGAGCTCACGTTCGGCGCCGTGCTCGCGAAATCGCATGCGTAGCTCGCCCTGCAAGACGAGGAACAGCTCGTCTTCTTCGTCATGATGGTGCCAGACGAAATCGCTCTGCAGCTTTACCAGCTTCACATAAGCGTCGTTGACCTCGCCCACAATCTTCGGCTGATACTGCTCGTGGAACAGCGAGAACTTCTGCGCGATATTGACCTTCTCCATAGACGTTCTTTCCTCTCCGCTAATTCGATGAATGCGCCCCGCGCTGAGTTACAATTCGCGCTGGGTGAACCATGGAAACCGCATCGCACTCGTCGGGCACGAAACTCGCCGCCAGCCGGCTTTTGCTCCTGCTTCTGACGCTCATTCTTCTTCCGGCGGCACGGGCACAGGAGACGAACTGGACCGAGCAGGAGAAGCCGATTGTCGCGCAGATCAAAGGCCTTCGCGGGCAGCCGGACGATCTCCGGGCCCAGGCTACGAAGCAGCTCGCTCTCCAGATTCGCGCTCTGCCCGAGTCGCCCACGAAAACCAAACTCGCGCTGTACCTCGCCAGCCGCGCCACAGAAGGGGATTTCGGCCACGACACTTTGCAGGAAGTGGCTACGACGCTGGCCGACGCAGTACAACAGCAGCCTCCACAGGAGAAACCCGATCCGGCGCCCTACCAGGAATTAGCCGAGCTGGTGCGGTACGAGCATGTCCAGACGACCCTCAACGACCGCCGGTTAGACGAAGCGATGGCAACGCTCGAGGCCGCGGACAAGCATCGCCAGGAAGCGAACTTCAGCCTCACGGATCTGCAGGGCAGGACCTGGACCCTGAAGGAGCTGCGCGGCGAAGTTGTCATGGTGAACTTCTGGGCGACGTGGTGCCCGCCGTGCCAGAAGGAGATGCCCGACTTGGAGGAGTTGTACAAACAATTCCGCAACCAGCGATTTGTGATTTTGGCCATCTCCGATGAAGAAGCCGGTAAGGTCCGGCCGTTTATCACCGAGCGCAAGATCACATATCCGATCCTGCTCGACCCGGGCCATAAGGTCGGCGACCTCTTTCAGGTGGATGGCATTCCCAAAAGCTTCGTCTTCGATCGCGAGGGAAAGCTGGTGGCGCAGTCCATCGATATGCGAACCCGCAAGCAATTTCTCGAGATGCTGGCGCAGGCGGGGCTGAAATAGGAAGTTCGAAAGCCTGTGTGGGCGATGTGGTGGCTAAATCTTAAATTTGATCGCTTACTCTGCCGGGTGGAGCACGCCTTTAAGGCGTGCAGCTTGCCGTCTAATGAAATGCGCTTTAGCGCCTGAGGTAAGTCTAACCCTTACCTCAGCGGCTGAAGCCGGAAGCTTTCAAGTGGTCTCAATGCACGCCTCAAGGCGTGCGCCACCCAAGATCCGTTGAGCAGTATTTTAACTTCAGCCATTACCGGAAACTACTTGGTTTAATCTGAATGCCCGGGCACCAGTGTGGCTATTCCCAGCCAGGCTCTGCCGCCGTCATACTCGTCCCGTGCAGAGTGCCGATCCCAATCTGCGGCTGCTGAACTCCTTCCTCGACTACCTGAAGGTCGAGAAGGGATTGGCTCCGCTCAGCGTTTCCGCCTATCGCTCTGACCTGATGCAGTTCACGGATTCTCTGGAGAAGCGCAAACGCGGATTGCGCGAGGCCCGGCGGCAGGATGTGCGCGAGTTTCTCAACGCGCTGCTCTCGCACGGCGTCGATGGGCGCAGCGTGGCACGCAAGCTCTCGGCGCTGCGGCACTTCTACAAATACCTGCTGCTGGACCGCTATATCACAGCCGATCCCACGCTGAACATCGAGACGCCGCGGCAGTGGAAGGTGCTGCCCAAGTCGCTGGCCGCCGACGAACTTGAGCGGGTGCTGCAGGGGCCGCCGCGCATCAAGCAGGACCGCGCCACTCAGGCGATCGCGCTGCGCGACTGCGCCATGCTCGAGGTGTTCTACGCCGGTGCGCTCCGCGTCTCCGAAGTTGTGAGCTTGAAAGTGGAGGACCTGAAACTCGAACTCGGTTATGTGCTGGTACGCGGCAAGGGAGACAAGGAGCGCATTGTGCCGCTGGGGCGCGCCGCACAGGAGATCGTGCAGCAATATCTGCGCGACGCCCGGCCGCTGCTGGCCGGCGAGAAGCAGTCGCCGGTGCTGTTCATCGCGCGTGGGGCGCGGCGGATTACGCGGCAACGCGTGTGGCAGATAGCGAACGCCGCCTCGGCGCAGGGCCGGCACGCCAGCCCTCACATGCTGCGACACAGCGCGGCAACACATATGGTGGAGAACGGGGCCGATATGCGTACCGTGCAGACGATCCTGGGGCATGCCGATATATCGACCACGCAGGTGTACACGCATGTGGCGTTGGATCGGCTGAACCAGGTGCACAAGGCGCACCACCCGCGGGCCAAGCGGAGAGTAGGATAGCGCGGCATTCGAAGTAACAGACTTGGTAGAGCGATGCTTTGGCGTCGCGTCACGCCAGCCGCGAGCGAAGCGGCGCGCCGGGTGGCGCGGAGCTCGGAAGTGACAAGATGATAGAGCAACGCTTCAGCATCGCGTCACGGCACTGGTTTTTTGCTTCGGGCTTCAGCCCCTGATGTCGCCGGCTGAACAGTTTGCTGAAAAAGTCCTTGCGCGACGTCTATCGCCAGCTGAAGCCGGCTTGGAGATCCAGAAACAAAGGCCTTAGACGCTGGCCTGAAGGGCAGCTCTACCCGAACAGCTCTTCGCAATGAATTTTTTAGCAAACTGTGAAGCCGGCTTTAGACGAATTCTTGACGGCGAACGCGAACCTGAAGGTTCACTCCACTACGATTCGCTCTATTAAGGTTCGCTCTATTATTCGGTCTATCAAAGGCTCATACTTGGATGCCGATACCCGCCACCATCGTCGAGAAAGCGATCGCGAAGTTCCTCCGAGCGCTTCAGGAACGCAATGCCTCGGCGCATACCATCAAGGCTTACCGCACTGACCTGGCGCAGTTCGCGGAATATGTCGGTCCGCAACGCTGGAGTGACATCGACCACGTGCTCATCCGGGGCTACCTCGCCAGCCTTTATGAGCATGGACTCAGCAAGACCTCGGTGGCGCGCGCGCTGGCGGCGTTGCGCTCGATGTACAAATGGCTGGCGCAAGAAGGCGAAGTGCAGCACAATCCCGCAGCCCTGGTTGCCACTCCCAGGCTGCCCAAGAAGTTGCCGCGC
>DASRGM010000118.1:0-3879 GCA_035651035.1 Terriglobales bacterium | reverse complement strand
TTCATCTTCCACGGCATCGCCGGCCATCGATCGCAGCGCGCGTTGGGCGTACGGCCCATCTCCTCGCGCACGCAACGGCGAGCCGACACTCCTCCACCCTTTTTAAGCCGAATGACGGCGACTACTCCTCCGGCTTTGCCTCCCACTTGGGCTTCATTTCCCGGCCCCATTTCTTCGGCTCCTCGTTGTGCATCTTCTCCATGGCCTTCGCCGTATCCGGATGGTTGTCCATAACGTGCTTGGTCATGGTCTTTACCATCTGATCCCAGCTTTCGGCAGAAAGCCGCTGATCGCAAGGTCCACCGAGTTCTCGGCAAGTCATTGACTTCATGGCATCGTCCTCGTTGTTGCTGCACCGCCTCTGTGCACCAATCGGCGTGCCCGTTCGGGTATCCGCGTGCTGTGCTGCGCTTCCTGCGAGCCGCCCGACGCTAAGACGCTGACGCGCAACCGGGTAGCCGGGAGCGTCGAGCTCTCAGCCCCCCGGCACCACCCATCGGTGCGGGTCTAAAGTGGACGGTTCAACGAGTCGCCTCGCTCGATGAAGCCTTCGTTCAGCTCGTGCAGCCCCGAGCTGGACCGGCGTCAGCTATGCTGACGACGGTGCGTGACAACCCTACCGCACGCGTCCTTGTTCATACCTTCCATGTACCTCCACTGGAACGGGACTTGTTCGACGTTGCCCTCAGCCGTCCGCCTGCAAGTTTCGCAAGAGCCCGATGCCGCTGAGTATCGTGGCAACGAACAAGCACCCGGCACCAAAGTACAACAGCCACCGAAAACCGGGCAGGAAGGCGACGCCGAAGAACCCCGCTGAAATCGCGACAGCAGCTACCGGAGCTGCAATCCTAGCCACCCATTGCAAAGGCGATGTCAGTCTTGCTGAGTCAAGCAACAGCTGGATTAGCAATGAAAACACTAGCCATACCCCGGCATGGGCATGTCCTGCCCGCCACAACGCCCACTGGATGTCATCCAGGACCAAGCCGCCCGGAACGATTCCAGCGCTCCCCCGCGTGAGAACACCGAGCAGGGCCAAGCCACCGTACTGGATCGTGGGGACGGCAAGCAACGTAATGCCGGCGACAAGCTTTGTTTGACGCGATAGCGCCATGCGCGACTCTTTTTCGACGGATGGGTATTGACGGCCAGCCGATCCCGTTCGATTCAGCGCTGGTGGCAGCCCATGCAAGCAAACTTGGACTTCAACATGATCGCCTCAGTGCCGTTGGGATCTCGGAAACCTCCGACATTGGCCTGCGCATTGCGGATGCGTTCCTCGAGCACCGGTGCAAAGGGCCAGCTGCGATAGTCCGGCGACAGCTTCGCATTGGCGTAGATGCTGCGCGCCGTCTGCCAGTCGCCGGCCTTCACCAGCATGTCACCCATATTGAGGAAGAACCCTTCGAAGTTGTGCGGCGCGATCCAGGAGTTCCAGCAAACACGCTTCTTGCCCGCCTTCGTGGCGAGACTCATGTAGCGCGAAAAGTCAGGGTTCTGGCGATCGATCACCGCGCCTGCACATTCGTCCAGAGTCTTCCATTGCCACGCCAGCCCTTCCTTGAAGCGAGGCGAATCGGCCGGCTGACCGCTCATGACGTAGCCTGCGGTGAAGAGATTGAATTCCGGCCAGGCATCGATTGCCGAGCGCAAGGTGTAGTAGCCTTGCCGGCTGAGCTTCTCATCGTGGTGGATTGCGCCTTGGGCCAGCTGCGCGGACCCGAGAAAGCCGAGGTATCGTGCATCCGATGGATTCAATGCCACTGCTTCCTGGAAGTAGGAGCGTGCCAGCACGGCGTGGTCGGTGATGGTCGCTGGCACTCGCTCAAGGCGCGCCGACTCCGCCAGCGTCCAGATATGCAGCCAGCCCACGTGGGCGGTCGTGATCGCGTCCTCCGGTGTCTGCAGGTACGCGGCGGTCACCGCCTCCAATGCTTTCGGAATGCCATCGTAATTGCCGCCGTGCAGCGTGTCCCAAAATACGGTGTCGGCCTTCAGCGCCTGATCGCTGCGCGTCGGCGCAGCGATCTTGGCCGGTGCCGTATGCACAGCGATATAGCTGCAGCTGCCGAGCAACAGGCTCGACAAGATCAGCACGGCGGAATAAGGGCTAAGTGACTTCCTCATCGCAGGGCCTCCGGTCTGAATTGCGCGGCTCAGCACGGCGTTGGGTATTCGGCGCTATGCCGCCCTCCGGTTAGCCGACGCCGTTACAGATTGAAGGTGAGGGCTGCCACGGCGAGTCCACACGGCCACTGGCTGGCCGAGCTACTGCTTCAATATACAGCGGGCGCCGCCGCGTTAAGTGATTGCAATTGACATCTTCATTGATTTGCATGCGCCGGTTGCCGCACAATGCGACGATGGATGCTACGCGCGGCAACTCAATTCAACAGCGCCGGCGCCTGTACAGGGTGATGGAGCACATCGGCCGCGAGCTGGATGGCCGATCCACTGCGGAAGCGTTATCGCTGCGAACGCTGGCGAACGTGGCATGCTGGTCGCCGGAGCACTTTGATCGGGTGTATCGCCAAGCCATCGGTGAGCCGCCGATGGCCACGCTGCGCCGGCTTCGTCTGCAGCAGGCCGCGCGCTCGCTGGCTGCCGGTCTGCCACTGCTCGTTGTTGCGCAGCGAGCCGGATATGGCAGCACCCAGGCGTTCAGTCGTGCCTTCGCACGCGAGCACGGCGCGTCGCCCGGCGCATGGCTTCGGCAGCCGCGCGGCATGTCACCGGCTCAGCCCTTCAGCATCATACGGCTCGATCAGGCCGTGCCTTGCCACATGCTGGCGTATCGCGGCGATGCGAGCGGCGTGAGCAGCGTATTCGACACCGTAGTCGATCGCCTGCAGCGCAGCGGCTCGCCGCGCCGGCAATGGCGGGTGTTCGGCGTCGCACCGGCAGACGCATCGCTCGGGGCGTGGGGCAGAGTGGGCGGCTTGTGCGAGATGCAGGCGGTGGTCATGGCACCGCCGCTGGTCGCCTCACCGCGCGGTATGGACACGTGGACTCTGCGCGCCGGCACTTATGCGCGCATTGCGGCCACGCAAGCTTGCAATAAGAGCTGGGACGAGTTGCTGGCCGGCGCAGGGTGGCAGCGCACGGACGCTCCGGTCGTGCGCCGCTACGTCACGGATCCGGCCTACACCGCACCACAGGAGCGGCGAGAGTGGCTTTATCTGCCACTTGTGCGTCGTTAAGTTCCGGTAACTGCCTCCGACGTGCTGCCGTTCGACGACAGATCTCGGTGCAATGCGCCCCGTCTGCCGCCACCGCGATGACGCCAGTACATTAGCGAGCTCAAACCACATCTATCCGTTTGCCATGAATATCCTGTCTCGTATTCCCGGCGAATACGTCGCGGCCGCCCTCAATGCGCTGCCTGATTCTGCAACGACGCCGGAAGAGACACTGGAGTGGATCTTCGCCCTGCCGGGATTCGGCACTGTGCGCTTCAGCGGCAGGAAGCTTAGATCGAAGAAGGGAAAATCAGTCAGACTCTTTTGGTCGGCCTACGCCGCCGTTCAGATCGAGTGATTGAGGGTAATCCTTCCTCCCGTTCGCTTCCTTCAAGGTGTGGGCGATCAGGAAGGCCGCTAAGAAATTGAGCGCAGCCGACGCGCCAGAGGCGTGAGCCGTAGCCGAGCATCGGGCGCTTGTTATCCACATGACTACCCACCATTTCTGTGGACGACATGAGGGGATTATCCAATTACAGTAGGCGCGGCGCGGAGTCGTTGAACCAGTCCGTCACGGCGCTTCGCGCGATCTGCCATACCCGTCGCAGGGGTTGTGCGCGCATTGGCGATTGCATCGGCTTTGCCTGCGGCTTTCTCCGCATAGGGCGTGCCGATATTCACGACCGCGGCGTGCGAGCGT
>DASRGM010000117.1:0-5871 GCA_035651035.1 Terriglobales bacterium | reverse complement strand
GGGTGACGGGAGCGGCGGCCACCTGCTCGGCGCGCTGCAGCAGCTGCCAGTCGGCCTCCACGTCGGGATAAAGTTCGCGATGCTGTGACCCGGTGTAGAGCAGGTAGTCCATGCGCGCCAGCAGCAGCTGCAGCGCCAGCCGGCGGTCCGACTCAGGGCTGACGATGGTAGCGGCGGTCAATCCGACGCGGCGGAGCTCTCCCTGGTTCTCCACTTCCATCCATGCCTGCTGGTTGGCGTCGAGATAGACCCTGCCTTGCGCTTGCAGCTCGCGAAAGAGCTCGCGCAGCCGGCGCCGGTCAGAGACTACGCCGTCGGCGATGGCGGTCTGCAGCACCTCGTTGAAGCGCCGGCGCAGGGTCAGCCACTGCTCCTCGTCGCCGACTTGGCGCTCCCGCTCCTGTTTCAGCTCGTTCTCCAACTGCCGGCGTTGCGCCTTATCGCCCGCGTGTTTGGCTTCATTCAAGTCCTGGGTGAGCGATGCCGCCTCGTCCGAGGGATGCTTGCGCAGCTCATGGTCGGGGCTGAAGCGGCCGGTGAGGAAGTATGACGCGGCAAAGACCGGCACCGCCTGATATCCGAAGACCGCGATCGGCACCAGCAACTTCTTGGCGCGGAACAGCTGCTCGGTGCCTTCGCGAGTATCGGAGCTGCGCTTGTAGGTGCCGGGCAATTGCTCGACGCGCACGACGCGCAGATCGAGCTCGGGATGATGTTCGGCATAGTGGGTGAAGCTGCGCGCGATCGCCTTGGGGGTGGTCATGCCCAGGTCGTTCAGGATGTTGCGGTGCGCCGAATGCGGGAAGTAGATGTTGGCCACCAGCTTGGCGAAATCGGCGCAATTGTTGGCGAAGCCGCTGTAGTGGTTGACGTTGGCGCGCGCGTTGAAGTCGCGGACGAACTGCTCGTCCTGCTCCGGCGCGGTGGCGACCTCGAAGATGTAGATCTCGCGGACGAAGGCGGCGGCTACGGAATCGCGCCAGTTGGCCCGCGGGTCGTTGATGCAGCGCTCGGTGCTGCAGATGGGTTCCAGGTACTTCCGGCGATACTGCTCCTGCAGGGCGAGGCGCAACTCGGGCGAGCCGAACAGCGGCCGCTGGGCCGGATCATCAACGCCATAGAGGTAGACCCCAAGCGGTACGGCATTCCAGGCGAAGGGGGCGTTCTCCTCAAAATTCTCGTAGTTCTGGATGACGGTGCCGAGCTCGCCCGGCCGGCACAGGCGCAGCTGGACCGGAGTCACGGTGCAGACATTCGAAAGGTAGACGCCGGAGTGTCCGGCGCCGGTGAGGGCGTTGCCCAGCTCAACTTGGACGTTCGGCTTGGCGTCGAGCAGCAGGCCGATATCGGCGCGCGCCGGCAGCCATGACGTGAGAAGAAGCAGACTGATAAGCAGTTGATATAAAAGCCGCATGTGCGTCCTAGCCCGCCGTTTGCGCACCCTGCGGACTATTGTTGAGATGCCGCCGCGAGGTAGGGCTGCCGCTCCCCGCTGCCGGAAACAGAGTTCTGATCCAGCTTATCTGAAAACCCGGTTTGCCGGGGTTAAGACTCGGATTCCGGCGCACGATGGTGAATGAATTTTGCAGCAGGTTTTACAAGTTGTTGACAACTCTGGATGTCGGGCGGGATACCTTGTCGTCATTGCGCTAGATCGGCGGATGAGAAGGTCGACGCGGACCAGCGACTCCTAGGCAGGGCTCATCCGCCGATATGAACTGCCTCCCTTCACAACCGTTCGTTACAGCGGCGCTTCCACGCCGCGCGTTCACCGATTCCGGTTCGTCGCCGGTTCAGCGGGCGGCAGAGTGCCGTCGGCTGAAAGCCGACTCGGTTCGTGGCTGCGGGTCGGACGCGAACCTGAAGGTTCGCTCTACCGGTAATAATTAATCGGAATGAGCAGCCCGCCATGCGGCGCTAGGTTCGCTCTACCGGAATGAGCAGCAGCGATGCGACGCGCTAGCCGAGCTGAAACCGCCGTAGCAAATTGGCGGTACGCCTAACGGCCCGCTCTACCCATTCAATACGCCAGCAGGACGCGCAGGTCGCGGACGTTGTTGCCGGTGGGGCCGGTGATCACGGTCTCGCCCAGTGTATCGAGCAGCGGAAAGGCGTCGAAGTGTGCCAGCGCATCGGTGGGTGAGAGGCCGCGTTGCCGGGCGCGCCCGGCGGTTGAGCCATCGACCACCGCCCCGGCAGCGTCACTGTTGCCGTCGATGCCGTCGGTGCCGGCGCTGAGCACGGTGATACTCTCGCCGGCAATCTTCTCGGCGCAATAGAGGGCGAACTGCTGGTTGCGTCCGCCGAGGCCCGCAGGCGAGCCGACGGTCACGGTGACCTCGCCGCCGGAGATGAGGCACGCGCGCGAGACGCCGCGGCGCAACTCGCGCAGGCGGCGCAGCAAGTGGTCGGCGGCCGCGCGATAGTCGCAATCATCGCAACTGTTGTCCACCTCCACAGCAAAGCCGTTGAGGGCGGCACGCTCGATGGCGGCATGCACGGCGCTGGCATTGGACAGCACGGTGACGTAACGCGAGCGGCCGAAGATGGGATCGCCCGGCTTGGGCGTCTCCTGCAGCCTGCGCTGCTCGAATAAGGCGCGCACCGGCCCGGGAAAATGGGGCAGCATCTTGTAGTGCGTGGCGATGCGGTAACAGTCGTCGACGGTGGTGGTGTCGGGCATAGTTGGTCCTGAGGCCAGGGCGTCGAGGCTGCCATCGGGCACATCGGACACCAGGACCGAGAGCTGATAGGCAGGCGCGGTAATCATCGCCAGGCGTCCGCCCTTGAGCACCGACAGATGCTTGCGAATGGCGTTGATCTCCGCAATGGGCGCGCCGGAATGCACCAGCGCTTTGTAAGTAGCGACGACGTCGGCGAGCACGATGGAAGGGCTGATCGGTTTTTCGGCGATGGCGGAAGCGCCGCCGCTGATCAGGAATATGACCAGCGTCTCCGGCGTTACCCCGGTAAGCATGCGCAGGATGGCCTCGCCGGCGCGCAGCGAATCCTCGTTGGGCAGGGGATGTCCGCCGGCATAGTAGCGGAAGCCGAAGAGCTGGGCGGGGGGCGGAGCGGAGGTGGCCACCACGCCGCTCAGGCCGGTGCCGACGATGCCGGCCAGCGCCTCAGCCATGGTATGGCCTGCCTTGCCGATGGAGACGACCAGCGCGCGCGAGAAGGCGCCGAGATCGTAAAGGTCGTTGTCAACTTTGATGTAGTGGCGGTCGTGCTGCAGCTTGCGGGCAAAGCGGCGCGGGATGCTGCACTCAAGCAACGCGTGGTCGAAGATGCCGCGCACGCGGTCGCGCATCTCGCGGTAGAGTGCGTCGCTGGCGGCGTCCGGCGGCGACGGCGCGGAGTCGGACATGCCGGGATTATAGACGCAGGTCGGCGGCAACCATCTGGTAGCCGCTTGTAATTGGAATCATCAGGGTTCGGATTGCGCTGCAGTGAACTCGAAAGAGGGTTGAGGAAGATGTCCGCGAAGATTAAATGATGAGCTGGCGGACTATGGAAATGATGCGAAGCGAACTGGCGCAATCGGCGGGCTTCGGCTTCGGCTCATCGAATGACCGGCCCTGTTGCTTGCGATAAACTATGGCCAATGACATCACTGTCCAGAGCTGGGATTGAGCCTAGTCAATCTCATGAGCAAGCGCTGAGCGGCGAAGTTTTTGCCGGGGAGAGGACAAGACGTGCATGGTTTATTGCTGCATTGCTTCTCGCAGCTGTATTCATCATTGGCAACCTGGCGTTAGTAGCCGGTAAAGCTGCGCCTATATGGGATGCGCAGGACTTCTTCGCTCCCTCATATACATTGATTGCAGACCATGCCAGAGCTGGCCGCATCGTCCTGTGGAATCCCTGGCAAAGCGCCGGCTCGCCTGACTTCGCCGAACCCGAACTGGGCAACGCTTCGCCGGTTGCAATACTAATAGGTGCTGCGCTGGGGGGAACTGAGGCCGGCTTCCGTGGCTATTGGCTTCTTATCTGGTTCCTGGGCCCTGTCGGCATGCTTCTGCTTGCGCGGCATGTGGGTGCTCCGCCGTGGGGCGCATTTGTGGTTGCTTCGGCATTCGCCTTTTGCGGATTTTATACATCGCACGCCGAACACACCTCTTCACTCTATTCATTTTCCTGTTTGCCATTCATAGTCTGGCGCTTCGACGTCGCGCTTCGGTCCCGGAAGATCAGGGCGGCCGCAGAGGCCGGGTCAATATGGGGGTTGTCCGCTTTGGGAGGATACCCTCAATTTACAATTCTTACCGGAATATTCATATTTCTTTGGGCCGTCGGTCGTTATTTCTGTTCCACGATAAGTAAATCTTCCCACTCCGAAGCCGCCGCGCACCGGTTCCGACGCGATCCTTACATGTCCCTGGCAGCTCTGGTGGTGGTTCTGGGTGTAGGCATCGTTGTGCTCGCGCCTGCCTACTTCGCAATTCTGCATGAGGCGGGAAGTGGATTCAGCGACCGTGTCGGCCCTCGCTCCCGCCAAGAGGCGGTGCAATCCAATGCGATCGAACCGGCAGCTTTGCAGACATTTGCCAGTCCGTATCTGACGACGGTAAAGATCTGGAACTATGAAACATTGTGGCCACACACCGATATCTCCATGACCAATGTTTATGCCGGTGGTCTGGTCACCTGTTTAGCGCTTTTTGCTGTCATTAATTGTCCCGGGTCGCGTTGGCGATGGTGGTTGATCCTGATTGCCGTCTTTTTTCTAGTATGTTCGGTGGGCAACAAGCTTCCAGTTCGAGGCTGGCTATACGACTACTGTCCTCCGACCCGTTACTTCCGAAATCCTGGATTATTCGTTGCCTATGCCATCTTTTCCGTATGCCTGCTGGCGATGTTGGGTACACGCGACCTTGCCACAGACCTGAACAACTCGTCCAGCCGGCCCTGGAAGAACCTTCTCGCCGCATCTGTCCTGGGAACACTGTGTGCGGTCCCGGTATACTTTCACACAATATCGCATTTGCATGATCGTGGACCTCTCGTAAAATGGGCTAATTGGTATCTATTCTGGACCTGGCTGGGATGCGTTGTGGTTTCCGTCCTGCTGGTCCTGATTCCACGCAGCCGTCGTCTTCTGCCCATTTTGCTGGTAGTCTTAGCGATTGGCGGCGGACTTTTATGTAGCAAAGTTTCATGGCCCGTCATGTACTCGACCGATGAGCCGAGGCAGACGTGGAACTTCATAAACGCGCATCACAATCCAGAGCTGGAGCTAGGGAGCCTGAACCGCGAATTGCGCTCCCCCACCGACACCCCAGAGCTTGCCCAGTCCACAACCTATCTCGGTACGAACGATAATGTTCCGCTCAGGATACCAACGCTTATCAATTATGTAGTGTTGCAGAACCGATTTCTTAGAGGCTTCCTGCAAGATCCTATGCTGCGAAGCATGGCGCTTGGCAAGGACCGAATCTGGTTTGCAGCCGATGCAGTCACGGTAGTTCCTTCCGATATGATGTTCGCCGCATTCCTGCGCCGCAGCGATAGTCTGGGAGCTCCGGTGGCGGTTGTGCATTCGCCTGCAGACATGATGAAAATCCGGGAGCGAGATCCTTCCCATGCCTCGGATTCGAGCCAGGCAGGCGTAATTTCGCAGTTGCCGCCAGCGCAGAGAATAGCCGCAACGGTGTCGCGGTATACTCCGAACCATCTCGACTTGATAGTTTCGTGCCCGCAAGACGGATGGGTTCTGGTTACGGACCGGTGGTCGTTGAGTTGGCGTGCCCGCGTGAACGGCGAACCGGCAGAGGTCCTGGGGGCAGACTTTATCTTCAGAGCGGTCCGGGTAAAGGCAGGAATCAACCGCATAGCCTTTAGCTTTCGTCCTCCGCTCTACCTTGTGCT
>DASRGM010000116.1:0-25924 GCA_035651035.1 Terriglobales bacterium | reverse complement strand
GCAGGTTGCAGGCGCGTGGCTCGACTATGTGCTGCGCAAAGGCTGGCCACTGCTGACGCCCTCGGCGGCTACCCAACCCGAAGCGATCGAGGTCGCGCCCAAGGCCGCGTGATGGTCTCGATTTGCGTCCGGCTAGGGAGTAGTCCGAGTGTTCTGTGGAGCGGGCCTTCAGGCCCGCGTCCACGCTCGCGTATTCGCCTCGCACTTTGCTGGAAAACTCATGATGTGCGGGTAGTGCGGGCCTTCAGGCCCGCGGGAATTTGGACGATCAGAGCCGGCGGCGGGTCAGTTTGCGGAGATGTACCTCTGGCCTAGAGACCACCCACTTGTTGTTGCCGGCCGCGGCGCTTAAAAACGCCGCACTACCCAGACCGGGCCCTCCCATGGGTTTTTCGGGAACAGTCAGGCTGGCGCGGCGCTTAAGACCCACCCTCCTCTAACGGGCGGCGTGAGCCGCCGACGCCATCGTCGATTCGCCAACGCTGAAGCTGCCGATATACGCGCTGCGGCGATCGTGCGTGCTCCACTCCGACCCAAGCCCTGCACCGCGGAATTCGTCTGTGAGTGCAACCGCCGAGGTCGCATGCTCGATCTGCGTCAGCGGCGGATAGAAGTTAGTCTCGTTGCCGCAGATGTGGTCGTGATGGTTCAGCGGACGGGTCACGATGGTCGCCAGGTGTCCGGCGCGCAGCACCGCATGTCCCTGGCTTGGCTCCTGCGGCACATCCAGAATCACGGGCACGTAGTCGATGTGCGCGACGTTTTCCAGCAGCTTGCCGCCTTCATGCTGCGCCAGCGCGATGAGCGCCTGCCGCTGCGCGGGGTTCGCAGCATCGTCCACCATCAGCAACGCCTGCGCCGGATACGGCTCGCCATAGGGATCGCCCAATGTGGCCCGGGCGCGCACCGCTGCCGCGACCGTCAGGCCATCCAGCTTGACGCCGTTCCACGAGCCTTCGCGCACATGCCAGGCGAGCAGCGCCTGGTTACCGGTCAAGCCTGCTTCGCCGTTGGCAAAGCACTGCGCCACGTAAACGTCGGTCGAGCGTGACTCGATGTAGTCGCCGCGAAGCTGCTGCGCGTTCAACGAGACGACCATCGCCAGGAAAAGCGTGGTCGCAATGAACATTTTCCGCATGGGTGTGGGACTCCTCAACCCCGTTATCCATATTGTAGAGGAGGCCCGGGAGGCCCGCACGCGCCCCGGCCGGCAGAGAACACGAACGGCAACGCCCAAGCTGCTACTGTTGCGGGGTCATAGACATGGTGCCGCTCGACGCCCCACAAGTCTGACTGGCAGGATTGCTGTAGGTGCCCGAGAGCGTGCTGGTATTCGTAGCCAGAGTTCCCTGGACCGTGATGACGGTCGCGGAGGTAGCGTCGGTGATCGTCAAAGTAAAGTTGTTGCCGGTGGTGGTGGCTGACGCCCGCAGGTCCGAAGAGTTGATGCACAGATTGGTGGGGATCGGCACGGAACCCGTATAAGGAATCGGAGAGCCGCTATAGGTGTTGCTGCCTTCCTGCGAGATCGCCAACGCGAACACATACATGGCATTTGAGCTGCCGGTTGGGAACATCACGATGTTCCAATCGCCGAACAAGCCAACGTTAGTGGGATTGTTGTTGCCGCTGCCGCAACCGGCGGTCATCAGGGCCAGAAGCAGGGCGGTCGCGGGCAGCAAGTGTCGGAGAAAAAGCTTTCGCGTGCTAGAGATTGTCATGTCAGGTTGTTGGAGATCTTAGTGTCCCAGCCTGTTTGCAACCCGACGATAGATTCGAAGTTGCCGCTGATAGCGCGGTTGCGAAAACGAGAGCACGCTACTGACAATGTCGTATTCCCGACACTTGCGTATCAGGGCGCGCTCGCATCGATCGCCGCCTTAAGCTGCTCGATGCGCCGGCGCAGATAGGCCGTCTCGACGCGGTTTGCGGCCAATCGTAATGCCTTCTGATAGGCCGCCAGTGCCGGCTCGATATTGCCCAGCCGCCGCAGCAGGTCGGCACGCGCGGCATGATACAGGTGATAGCGCTCCAGTTCGCCTTTGGTGTCCAGCGCATCCATCATTGCCAGTCCCGCTTCCGGTCCCGCATGCATCGCGACGGCGACCGCATGATTGAGTGAGACGACGGGCGAGGGCACCATCCGCGCGAGTTCGCCGTAGAGCGCAGCAATCTGCGCCCAATCGGTTTCCGCCGCCGTACTGGCTTCGGCGTGGACCGCAGCGATGGCGGCCTGCAGCTGATACGGACCCGGCTGGCGCATGCGCAGAGCGCGCTCCAGCAAGCGCTTCCCTTCGGCGATCTGATCGGCGAGCCACAGCGAGCGGTCCTGCTCTTCCAGCAGCACCAACTCGCCCGCATCGTCCACGCGCGCCTTGCGCCGCGAGTCGTGCAGAAGCATGAGGGCGAGCAATCCCAGGTTCTCTGGGATGTCGGGTGAAAGCTGGCACAGCGTGCGTCCCAGGCGGATGGCCTCGGCGCACAGCTCCTGCCGGATGAGGTCGTCGCCTGCGGTCGCCGAGTAGCCCTCGTTGAAGATCAGGTAGAGGACCGCCTGCACCGTCGCCAGCCTTGCGGGCAGCGCCTCGAGCGCAGGCACTTCGTAGGGAATGCACGCATCGCGAATCTTGCCCTTCGCGCGGACCAGGCGCTGTGCCAGCGTCGGCTCAGGGAGCAGGAAGGCACGGGCAATCTCCGACGTTGTCAGACCTCCCAGCGTCCGCAGCGTCAACGCCACCTGCGCCTCCACTGCCAGCGCGGGATGGCAACAGGTGAAGATGAGCCGCAAGCGATCGTCGGGATAGGCCATCGCATTCTCGTCCAGCGGAGCCTCGGCTGTACTCATAGAGAGCTGGCTCTCGTACAGAAGCTCCGGCGCCTTGTCGGTTCGCGTGCGTTCGCGCCTTGCGTGGTCGATGAGCTTGCGATGCGCGACAGCCATGATCCACGCGCCAGGCTTGTCGGGCACTCCCTTTTGTTGCCAGTCGACCAGCGCAACCGCAAACGCCTCCTGCATCGCTTCTTCGGCAAGGTCGAAGGAGCCGGAGATCCGGATCAGTCCGGCGAGAATGCGGCCGGACTCCTCGCGGAAGACGGTGTCGATGAGGCGGCTGGCCGCGATGCGTTCGTCGTTCGCCATCAGCTCTGGATGCAATATCTGCTCTCCGCCGGAAGGTCATTGCCGGCCCTCAAAGAGCCAGATCCCCCTATGGCTGCTTGGCGCCGGCGCTCGCAGGATTACCGGTTTCGACATAGCGCTTCAGCCGGTTCAGCTGCTCCGTCAGCACCTTGTCCACCGGCGCCGCCCAGGTATTCAGCCCGTCGGGAAGATAGCCGCCGACGGCATAGGTAAGCTGCACGCGCGTGTCCTTATGCATAGGTATGAGCACGATGGTCAGCGTGCCGACGGCGCCAAACTTCTGCAGCGGCCCCAAAGCTCCACTCATCACCAGCATCTTGTTGGGCATCGCGGTGATGACCTCGGCATGACGCACCCCGCCGTTGTACGGCAGCTTTTCGCAGAAGCAGCCCATCGGGCGATCATCGATGCTCAGGTTGTGGGCATCGTTTCCGTAGGTGTGCGCCGGGTCCCACCAGTCGCCGATGTTGTGCACGAAGCGGCTGTAGACCTCTTCCGGGCTGGCCTGGAAGATCAGCACCGTGGCCCGGATGGTGAAACCGTTGGGCGCCTGGTCGACCACGTCGGCGCCGAGCGGCAGCGATGCCAGAAGGCAAACCATGATCCTCTTCAAAAGCCGGGTGCGCATAGTGATCCTGTCGTGCTTGCGGTCGATTTGTCCGGGCCGCTCCACCCGAGGGCCCGGATCACTTCGAATGGCCCACGTCTATACCGCCGCTTGACCGGCGGCTTCCTTCACCATCTTTTCGAGTTCGCCGAGTTCCATGATGGGGCGAATCTCGACACATCCCGAGCCGCCCTTGCAAGCGGTAGGAATTTTGCTCGCCCAGTAGATCGCCTCGTCGAGGTCTTTGCAGTCCAGGATGTAGTAGCCGCCCAGTTGCTCTTTAGTCTCGGCGAAGGGGCCATCGATGGTGATGGGCTGGCCGTTCTCATGGCGGATGGTGGTAGCGGTGCTCGTGGGGTGGAGCGGATCGGCGGCGCGAAAGATCCCCGCTTTCTGCGTGCCCTCCATCACCGCCTGGTGAGCTTGCATAATCTTCATCGACTCGGCGGGATCGGCTTGTGTTTCTGCCCGTTCGTTCGAGTAAATCAGCAGCATATAACGCATATTCGCCTTCTCCGGATTGGATTGCCTTTTTTGTTCAGGCATCGATACGACGTTCGAGAGCGGCAAAATCGACATCGCCGGCCACAAAATCTTGCGGTTCGACCAGTATGCTCCGGCGCCGGATGCCGTCACAAGGCAAGCGAGATAGTGGGTCAGCTTAAAATCTGGGCGGTTAAATACGGCTTCGGCTGTGCCGAGGCAGTGAAAGGGCACGGCTTCAGTCGTGCAGAAAGGACAACATTGGCACAGGGCTGTAAGCTCCGGTTGACACGGCTAAAGCCGCCGTCCCGTGGTTGCGCCGGACTGCAGCCCGGCTCTCCACCGTTACCAATTCCACCCCTACGGCCAGGGAGACGCAGGGAATCAAGCTAAGCTACAGCAATTCCGTTGACTTCGCCTTTTGTTCGCTTACAATAGGCAGCAGGAGGCCTCGCCAAGACTATGGCCCTCACCCGCCGCCAGAAACAGGTTTACGACTTCATCTCGGCTTTCGTCGACCGCAACGGATATTCGCCCTCGTACGAAGAGATAGCGGAGGGCCTTGGCCTGAGCTCGCTGGCTACAGTCCACAAGCACATCAGCAATCTCGAGGACAAACAGCTGCTGCGGCGCGACTACAACCGCAGCCGCTCCATCGATCTGCTGAAGCCGCGCGGCCGCATGAAGCAGTCGCTGGCCGTGGCCGCCGAGAGCAGCCTCAGCCTGCCGCTGCTGGGGCGCATCGCCGCTGGTCGCCCGCTGGAGGCGGTCGAAAATCCCGAGTCCATCTCGCTGGCCGACTTCACGCGCTCGAAAGATGTTTACGTACTGCAGGTGAAGGGCGAGAGCATGCAGGATGAGGCAATCCTCGACGGCGACTATGTGCTGGTGGAGCGGGCCGATTCGGCGCGCGATGGGGAAATCGTGGTCGCGCTGGTGGAGGGCACCGACGCGACCCTGAAGCGACTCTACGTGGAAGGCGGCAAGGTGCGGCTGCAACCCTCAAACGCCAGCATGGAGCCGATCATCGTGCCCGCGCGCTCGGTCCAAGTGCAGGGAAGGGTGATCGGAGTGCTCAGAAAATACTGATCTGCGCAGAAGTAACGCCGGCATTACCCGGCACCCGGTCCGCTCTCGGCCACAACCTTCAGCAGCGCATCCGGACCGTCGCCGCCGACAACGTAGCGGTCCGCTTCCACCTCCGGCCATTCTCCGTAGATGTGCGTGATATACACCACCTTGCCCGCCCGCTTATCGTCACGGAAGATGCGAATGATTTTGCGTGCCGTGGCATTTGGCAAGTGGTGGCAAAGCAGGGCGACATCGAAGGAAACCTGCTTTTCGGCGGCCTCGACCGACTCCTTTTCCGTGCTGAAGGCCCGAACCTGATGGCCCGCCGCTTCCAGCACGCGCTGGCGCAGCAGGGCCAACTCTTGATCGATGGTAAAAATAAGGATGTTCATCGCGTGAGGATCCAGAGCGCTGACTTGGCTGCTGGCGGGAGGATATCAAATTGGCCGCCCAATCGTCATAAGCGCGCCGCCGCGGAGGCAGCTCACAATCCAGGAAGCTCAGCAGAATGCAATGTAACCACTCACTGGCTGGGTAGTGGTGCAGTCTTGAATTTGTAGCGGGTACTTGGATCTCCGGGGGGATCAGGACAACTACCTGGTGCTGCCGGCCAGCCTACTGCCGATGGGGCGAATATCACTGGCCCCGGGTCGAACATGGATCCTTGGATTCGGCGTCTCGGATTCGGCAACTCCGTTGATCGGCAGTTCGACTCTGCCCAGCGCCTCGAGTCCTGTTCAAGATTCCGGCAGGAAGCGCAGTTCGGGGATAGAAGAGATTAGATCGATTCTGCGCGCTAGCTCCAGAAAAAGCTGGAACCCGCAGCAAGCCTCGTTGTCGAGGTAGTAGTAGATATTTTCGGTGAGGTACTCCCGAATGAGGCCGGCAGAGAGAGGCAATCGCCGTGACCACTGTTCGGAGATCGTCTGAATGCTGGCCGATTCCAAGCCATGATCGCGCGAGCGCTGAAAGACGCGCGCGAGGTCGACTCCTGCGGGCGTGCGACCCAGCGCGTCTTCCCTGACCGCCCAGAAAGCAAAGACAAACGGTTTACCGGTGGCTTCATACCACAGGTGAGCCAAGTCATAGGTGCAATAGCCGGCGGCGTGCGGGACCTGCAAAGCGGCGTCGCCGATCAGCAACGCTGCGTCGTGGCCGCGCAACATCTCCTGCAAGTCGGGTGGATGCGGCTGTAGCTGCCGCGCGCCTCCCAGGAAGTTTGCGAAAAGCACCTGCAGGAGTGCGACGGATGTGCGCGACGAGGTATCTGCCGCGACCGTACGCACATCCTGAATCTCCTTGTTGCTGACCAGCAGGATCGAGCGGACTTGGTTTCTGGCGGCTATGGCGACATCGGGAATAACCACCAGGCCGGGAATCTGCGCATAGGTGAACGCGGGGATGATGCCGATATCGGCTTGATTCGCGGCCAGGGCCGCGGCGCACGCCGACGGAACCGTGTACTCGATGGTGAAATCGCGGCCTCCATCGCCATGCTCGAAGTCCCACATGAGAGGGGCGGTGTTGAGAAAGGATATGGCAGAGACGCGCAGGCCGGACATGAAGCAAAGAGTCTAGCAAAACGGCCCGTCCGATTCAGTCGCCGGTGGGTTTTCGCCCACTGGGCATCGTGACGTGAGTCCTTGACGGTAACTGCCGCTCAGATTACTCTGCCCATCGTCCGGCCCAGCGGACCAGGAGTGTCTATGGACGTTGAGACGCCGGTCCGAAGCGAAGACTACGCGCTCACCCGCAAACTGCAATGGCTGGCCTTGCTGCTGACGCCGGGGGTGGGCGCCGGCCGCGGGCGCAAGCTGGTGGAGCACTTCGGCGAGGTTGGGAGGCTGTTTAACGCCTCGTTGACCGAGCTTGAGGCATTTGGGCTGGCGGCCGCGGCAGCGCAGAGTATCGCTCTTGGCAAGTCGCTGGAGCTGGCCAATGATGAGTACGATCATGTACGCGACCTGGGTGCCTCGGTGGTGGTGCCGGGCGACGTCGAATACCCAAAGCGACTGCTTGAAATCTACGATCCCCCATTGGCTCTGTATCTGAAGGGAAACCCGCAAGTCATAGATAAGCCAGGTATTTCGGTTGTTGGAACCCGGCACCCAACCCCTTATGGCGTTAGCATGGCCGAGCGACTGGCCTGCGACCTGGCGGCGCACGGGCTCATCATATTCAGCGGGATGGCGCGCGGCATCGATACCGCCGCCCATCGCGGTGTCTTGAACGCCCACGGCTGCACCGTCGCCATCTGGGGCACCGGAATCGACGAGGTCTATCCGAAAGAAAACCGCAAGATCGCCGACCAAATCCTGGAGTCGGGCGGGGCTATCCTGTCCGAATTCCCTCTGGGCACATTTCCGGCGCCGCAGAATTTCCCCGTGCGCAATCGCATCATTAGCGGAATCTCGCTGGGCACGCTGGTGATCGAAGCCGCCGAGTACAGCGGGACACGCGTGACCGCCCGCTGCGCACTGGAGCAGGGACGAGAGGTTTTCGCTGTCCCCGGCAATGTGACGAACAAGACCTCCTGGGGACCTAACACATTGATAAAGCAGGGGGCTGCTCTGGTTGCGACTTGGGAGGATGTCTGGGAGGAGTTGCCCGCCGATGTGCGTCTGGCGCTAACCCCGCCGGAGCAGTCTGCATCGGCAGGGCCTGCTACAGCATCATTGTTCGACGGAGCGCAGTTGCCGCCAAGCGAGAAGCGGGTCTTGGCGCTGCTCAAAGTCGATGAGTCGGTTCACATTGATCAGATTGTCGAAAGGTTGAGCGCGCACCTGTCGTCGTCAGAGATTTTTGAGGCCTTGTTTGAGCTTGAGCTGGCAGGTCGGATCAGAGCATTGCCTGGGAAGTACTACGTAAAGACGATGTAGTAAGTAAGAATGATGAGGCGGCTGTCGGCCATCAGTTATCAGTCATCAGCTTGGTCGCAAACTGACGGCTGACGTCCCAGCGTGGTCGCAAACTGACGGCTGACAGCTCGCGGCCCATAGCTGAGAAAGGCACTAATATGCAGGACTTCCGCAATCTTGAAGTGTGGAAAAAGGCGCACGTGCTGACCCTGGGCATCTATCGTTTGACCGAGAGTTTTCCGCGAACCGAAGTATTCGGACTCAGCATTCAGCTCAGGCGCGGCGCAGCCTCTATTGCGACGAACCTGGCGGAAGGCTGCGGTCGCGCACAAGGCGAGTTTGGAAGATTCCTTCAGATTGCGTTCGGATCGGCTTGTGAAGTCGAATACCAGCTTTTGCTGTCCCGAGATCTCGAACTTATCATCGGCGAGCGATACGATAAGACCACCGAAAAAATTCTCGAAGTCAAACGCATGTTGCACGGACTACTCAAGCGGGTGCAGCGAGACACTCGACCGATGTTCGAGCAAGTCACTGCTCCATAGAGACTTAGCTGATTGCCGAGGGCTGACGGCGCAAGCCTTGCTTTCGCCATCCGGCGAACCGTGCTAGCTTCAGTAACTGTAATTCTGCAATTTTGAGGTCCCATTGGCAAAAGGGTTAGTTATCGTTGAGTCGCCTGCAAAGGCGAAGACGATCCAAAAATATCTCGGCTCGGGATACGAGGTCGAAGCCTCGCTCGGCCATATTAAAGACCTGCCCAAGAAGTCCCTGGGCGTCGATCTCGACAATGATTTCGAGACCGAGTACGTCGTCATTCCCGGCAAAGAGAAGGTGGTTGCCAGGCTGAAGAAGCTGGCGAAGTCGGCGGAGACCATTTATCTGGCGCCTGACCCGGACCGCGAAGGCGAGGCCATCGCCGCGCACCTGGCTGAAGAGCTCGGCGGCGACGGCATCAATACGAAGAAGCGAAAGAATCCCATCACCATCCGCCGGGTGACCTTCAACGAGATCACCAAGCGCGCGGTGCAGGAGGCTTTCCAGCATCCGCGCGACATCGACACGCACCTGGTCGACGCGCAGCAGACGCGGCGCGTTCTCGACCGGCTGGTCGGATACCAGATCTCTCCCCTGCTGTGGGACAAGGTGCGCCGCGGCCTCTCTGCCGGACGCGTGCAGACGGTCGCCCTGCGGCTGATTGTCGAACGCGAACGCGAGATCAAGGCGTTCACTGCGCTCGAGTACTGGACGCTCGACGCGCACCTGCAAGGCGCAAAGCCTCCCGCTTTCGACGCGCGCCTGCATGGGACGAATCCCAAGCAGAACGTTCTGCCTAACGAAGAAGCCGCGAAACAGCTGGAAGCTGCGCTGCACGACGCCACCTGGACGGTCGCTTCCGTCGAGAAGCGCGAGCGCCGGCAAAATCCCACGCCTCCCTTTACCACCAGCAAATTCCAGCAGGACGCCTCGCGCAAGCTGCGCTTCAGCGTAAAGCGCGCCATGATGATCGCTCAGCGCCTGTACGAAGGCATTGATCTCGGCGACGAGGGCACCGTCGGCCTCATCACCTACATGCGCACCGACTCGCCCAACGTTTCGAAGGACGCGCTGGTGGAAGTGCGGGAGTTGATCGGCAAGGATTACGGCGCCCAATTCCTCCCCGAGGAGCCGAACACCTACAAATCGAAGAAAGGTGCGCAAGAGGCGCACGAGGCCATTCGGCCCACTTCGGTGGCGCGCCATCCCGATACCGTCAAGCAGTACCTTCAGGAGGACGAGTACAAGGTTTACAAACTCATCTGGCAGCGCTTCGTGGCTTCGCAGATGAACCCTGCGATTTTCGACCAGACCACGGTCGACATCGATGCGCAGACCAAGGCCGGCGAGACGCACAAATTCCGCGTGACCGGCTCGGTGCTGAAGTTTGAAGGCTTCCTCAAGGTCTACGAGGAGTCGAAAGACACCAGGGACGAAGAGGATGAAGCACTGAAGCACAAGCTGCCGGAGCTGGTGCAGGGCCAGAAGCTCACCCTGAAAGGACTGAAGCCCGAGCAGCACTTCACCGGGCCGCCTCCACGTTACAACGAGGCCTCGCTGGTGAAGGAGCTTGAAGAGAAGGGCATTGGCCGGCCGTCCACCTACGCCGCCATCATCAGCACCATACAGGAGAGGCAGTACGTGCAGAAGCTCGGTGGCAAGTTCATACCCACTGAGATCGGCTTCGTTGTTACCGACCTGCTGGTCGCCAATTTCAAGGACATCTTCGATCCGCTTTACACGGCGCGTCTGGAAGAAGAGCTGGACGAAATCGAAGAGGGCAAGGAACGCTGGACCGACGCGCTCGCCGACTTCTACAAGAAGTTCGAGCGCGAACTCCACTATGCCGAAAAGCATATGGAGAACGTCAAGCGCATGGAGAAGCCCACCGACGAGAAGTGTGAGCGCTGCGGCTCGCCTCTGGTCATCAAGTGGGGCAAGCACGGCTCGTTTTACGCCTGCAGCGCCTACGATAAAACCGATCCCAATAGCTGCACTTTTACGAAGGAGAATCCGATCGATCTGCCCGATCTGGATTCAGCCGACGTGCAGGAGACGACCCAGGAGGAGTATTGCGAGAACTGCGGCCGTCCCATGGTGCTGAAGCGCGGGCGCTTCGGGCAGTTCATGGCATGCACGGGATATCCCGACTGCAAGACCACGCGCCGGCTAGATCAGGGCAAGAAGATCCCCGACATTCCACTGGACGAGAAATGCCCGCAGTGCGGGCGCAACCTGCTGCTGCGTCATGGCCGCTACGGCGAGTTCATCTCCTGCAGCGGCTACCCCGAATGCAAATGGGTGAAGCAGAATTACATTGGCGTGAAGTGTCCCGAGTGCAAGACCGGCGACCTGGCTGAGAAGAAGGCTCGCCGCGGCAATATCTTCTATGGCTGCTCGAATTATCCCAAGTGCAAGTTCACTTCGGCCTACAAGCCGGTGGCGGAGAGCTGCCCGGAGTGCGGCAGCCCCTATCTGCTGGAGAAGAACCTGAAATCGGGAACTTTCATTGTCTGCCCGAACAACAAACGCAGCGAGCCGGAGGAGCCGAAGCGGCGAGGCAAGAAGAAGGCCGGGGATGAAACTACGGTTAAATGTGACTATTCGCGCGAAGTGACCCCCGAAGCCGTAGCATAATAGTCGATTGGCAATCCAAACCGCCCGGCCCTCCCGCCGGGCATTCTCACGAAAAAGAGGTGAAACATGGCAGGAAAACTTAAAGATGCGACCATCCTTGCCCATTTGGTTGTGGATGACGGCGTCAAGGCCGCCGAATTCTATCGCGACGCCTTCGGCGGCGAGATCGCAGGCATTCACAAGACTCCCGATGGCAAGGTGATGCACGCTGAGGTCATCATCGGCGGGGCCCGCCTGATGCTCGCCGATGAGTTCCCCGGCTTCTGCAGTTCGCCCAAAACCCTCGGCGGCAGCCCGGTCGTAATCAATCTGTACGTCAAGGAAGATGTCGACAGCCTCTTCAATCAGGCCGTTGGCGCCGGCGCCACCGTGACCATGCCGCTCTCCAATCAGTTTTGGGGCGACCGCTACGGACAGATCACCGATCCCTTCGGCCATCGCTGGGCCCTGGGACAGCACGTCGAGGATGTCAGCCCCCAAGAGATGGAGCGCCGCGCCAAAGAAGCGTTCTCCAAGATGGCCGCTTGCGCGGAGAAGTAGTTCGCTGCAACTAGAAGCCAATCAACAATTCACTCAAGAAGCCGTCGTTCCCGGCGGCTTCTCATTTCACTTGCGGAGGATCTATGTCACAAGCGACCTACCATGATGCAGAACTCATCCTGAAACTGTACGACCTGCGCCGAGAGCAGGTCATGCGCGACGCGCGCAACTGGTTCTTCAACTTCTGGCCCCAGTCCTTCGAAGACTTGATGAAGGTGATGGGCAACTTCGGCAGCCAGGAGAACGCCTACCTGCGCCAGGTCCTCTCCTACTGGGAGACGGCCGCTGCGCTGATCGCGCATGGCGCGCTGAACCCGCAGCTTGCGCAGGAGACGCTGGGCGAAATGCAGGGCGTTTACGCGAAAGTCCAGCCCTTCATGAAGCAGATCCGCGAGATGATGAAGGCGCCGGAGTTCATGCAGAACCTGGAGAAGGTCATGGAAGGCACTCCGGAAGGCCGCGAGCGCGTCAAGAAGATGCAGGAGCGCATGGCGGAGTGGGCCAAGATGCGCGCCGCCGCCGCGAAACAAGGCAATTAGGGCGCCCGCCGGATCGTGCGGAGCTCCTGGCAGGCGATGATATGTCGGCTTACCGGGCAACTGGGGTTCCAGGGGGACTCAACCTGCTGCAGCGCAGTAGGTTGGGTCCCCGGCTCCGAGAAAACTCACCTCGCCTGCACTGACAGCTTAGCAACTTAGCCCGGCCGAGCCGGAGCCCCGTACCGCCCCTCTCCTCACCATATTCGGAACTCCGTTTCCTTCATTCTGGAAACCTTAATGGCTGCGTGACATCTGATTATGTGGACCGTCGATACGGGAGTAGACTTCCCCAGCCAAGGGGCAGACAATAGAGATAGCGGCCGGCAACAATTCCAGCCGGGTTGGGTTTAAGGTCAGTGGTCAGGTTTACGCCGTAGTGTATCGCGGCGAAAAGGTGTTCATCATGCGTTCCGCAATCCGCTTGTTCTGCGTTGGCCTGCTGGCCGCGTTGCTGTCGGGCTTGGGTTTCGCGCAGGACCAGGGCTCCTCGCAGCAGCCTTCGTCCAGTCCGGGTTCCGGACAGAATTCTCCGGCTTCATCTCCTTCGAGTTCGAGCACAAATAGCACCAACACCCAGGCCCCTGCGGCTACCAGCAACAGCAACGATCAGTACGCGCCGGAGCGTGGGGAGAAGAATGCTCCCTCGCCTGACACGATGAAGAACATCGACGCCATCGGCAACCGCAATGTCGGTTGCGACAAGGGCATCGGCAACTGGTACTCGCTGGACAAGCAGGTCGCGATGGGCCGCCAGTTCTCGCAGCAGGTGGAACACAGCGCCAAGATGGTTAGCGACCCGACCATCACGGAGTACGTCAACCGCATTGGTCAGAACCTGGTTCGCAACTCCGACGCCAAGGTCCCATTCACCATCAAGGTGATCGATACCGATGAGATTAACGCCTTCGCGCTTCCGGGCGGATTCTTCTACGTGAACTCCGGCCTGATCCTGGCAGCCGATAACGAAGCCGAACTTGCCGGTGTGATGGCGCATGAAATCGGGCACGTTGCGGCGTGTCACGCCGTTCGTGGTCAGACCCGCGAGAACATCCTGAACCTGGCAAGCATCGGACTCATCTTCGTGCCCGGTGGTTGGGGCGTTTACGAGGCGGAGCAGGCCGGGCTTGGCCTGGGCAGCGGATTGGCGTTTATGAAGTTCTCCCGCAGCTTCGAGGCACAGGCCGATTTTCTGGGCATGGAGTACATGTACAAGGCGGGCTACGATCCGCAGTCGTTCATCTCATTCTTCGAGAAAATCGAGGCGCAAGAGAAGCGCAAACCGGGGACGCTGTCCAAGGCCTTCATGTCGCATCCTATGACACCCGACCGCGTGGCTGCCGCCCAGAATGAAATGCGGACCGTGCTGCCCTCGCGTCCTGAGTACATTGTGGACACCTCGGAATTTGAAAATGTGAAGGCGCGTCTAGCTTCGCTAGAGAACCGGCACAAGCTGCAGAACGACAAAGACAACAAAGAGCGTCCTACCCTGCGGCGCGCCACAGCGGATCATCCTAGTGATAGCGGCAACGGCAACGGAACGGGCACTCAAAGCGGCGACGATCGGCCAACCTTGAAGCGCAACGACGGCGGCTCCGGCTCCTAGTCCAGCAGGGGAGAAGCGGCTCTTCCGCTCTGCATTTCACTGCGCTGACGCAAATTCGGGCTGCCGTGTCCATTCGCGGCAGGCCTGATTTTTTAGCCTCGAGTTTTCGGCACGGCCTTGCGTTCTCAGCTCACTCAATAATAGCCAGCGTGTCTCCGGCATTTACGGTCGATCCCTCAGCGGTGAGGATCTTATGAACCTTGCCATCCTTAGGCGACTTCATTTCGTTCTGCATCTTCATGGCTTCCATTACGATGAGGCCTTGGCCGTTGCTCACTTCGTTCCCTTCTGCGACCAGGATGCGAACGATCTTCCCCGGCATGGCGGCCTTGATCTTCTGCGGGCCGCTATCGGCGCCGGCCACCGCGCGGCGGGTGCGAAGTGAGCGCGGGTCCTGCACCTCGACGGCATAGCGCGCGCTGCCAATCACCATGTGAAGCTCGCCCTGCAGCGAGCGTTCACGCTTGATCTCGTAGGCCTTGCCCCCGATGAGCAGCGAGAGAACGTCACGCGCGGTGAGGGCGGCATCGACTTCCATCTCCTGGCCGTCAACCCTGCACGACCAGAGCTTCTCGCCGCGCGTCACTTCGACGTGGTGTATCTTGCCGTCAACAACAATGTCGTAGGTCATAAAAGCATGCGGTGAGCACCATCTCCACGAGTAATCTCCTCAGCGGATTATAAAATCTGAGCTTTAGTACTTCATCGCTCCCGCACCGCCTCCTCGCGAGCCATGCGCTTCCAGCCCGAAATGGGCGGAGGCGGCGCCGCTTTGCCGTTCGTCGATACTGCCACGGTCGTTCCCGGCAGCGTGGCTTGCGCTTCTGCGCTGGCGAAAATGGCGGCGCCCATCGCCGCGATGATGGGCCGCCGCGGATCGGTCTCGTTATTCGGCTTTGTCAGCAGCCGGTCGAGGAAGCCGGTATCGATGTTGCCGGCGCGGAAGTCGGGATCCTTCAGGATGCGCCGAAACAGCGACGTATTGGTCTTGATGCCGCCGACAAAGTACTCGTACAACGCACGCAGCAGCCGGTTGATGGCCTGTTCGCGGTCCTCGCCATAGCCCACCAGCTTGGCCAGCAGCGGATCGTACTCGATCGGTACGCTCCAGCCTTCATACATGCCACTGTCGCGCCGTATGCCTGGCCCGGAAGGCGAAATCAGGCGCGTAATTTTCCCCGGCGACGGGAAATAGTTATTATCGGGATCTTCGGCGTAGATGCGGCACTCGATCGCATGCCCCCGCAGCTGGATATCCTCCTGCTTAAACGGCAGCGGCTGGCCTGTGGCGACGTGAAATTGCAAGTGAACCAGGTCGAGGCCGGTGACGAATTCGGTTACGGGATGCTCCACCTGCAAGCGCGTGTTCATCTCAAGGAAATAGAAGTTGCGCTCGCGATCGACCAGGAACTCCACGGTGCCGGCATTGTAATAGCCGGCCGCCTTGCCGACGCGCACGGCAATCTCGCCCATACGCCGGCGCATGTCCTCATCGACAATCGGCGAAGGAGATTCCTCCAATACCTTTTGATGGCGGCGCTGCACCGAGCATTCGCGCTCGCCCAGGTAGACGACGTTGCCCTGCTCATCGCCGAAGATTTGCATCTCCACGTGACGCGGGTTGGCGATGAACTTCTCTATATAGACCTCGTTGTCGCCGAAGGAGCGCTGGGCTTCACTGCGCGCGTTTTCATAGGCGGAGTGCAGCTCCGCGGGCGACGATACCAGGCGCATGCCCTTGCCGCCGCCGCCGGCCGCCGCTTTCAGCATCACCGGATAGCCGACCTGCTCGGCCAGCCGCTCCATGTCGTCGAGCTCCAGGCCGCGCTCGGAGCCGGGAACAAACGGTACCCCGGCGCGTTTCATGTTCTGCCGCGCGCGCGTCTTCGATCCCATCATCTCCATCGACTCGGGCGACGGGCCGATGAACTTGATTCCGGCATCGCGACAGGCGCGCGCGAAGTTCGCGTTCTCCGAGAGAAAGCCGTAGCCGGGGTGGATGGCCTCGGCGCCGCTGCGGCGCGCAGCTTCCAGGATCTTGTCTATGTTCAGGTAAGACTCGCTCGCCGTCGCCGGGCCGATGTGGTAGGCGTAATCGGCCTTGCGCACGTGCAGCGCCTTGCGATCGACGTCGGAGAAGACGGCGACCGACTCAATGCCCAGTTCACGGCAGGCGCGGATGATGCGCACGGCGATCTCGCCGCGGTTGGCGATCAGGATTCGTTTGAACATTAGAGTGGTCACTAGCCAATTCGTCGAAGGCACAGACCTACAGAGGACGACATATGGCGCTCGCCCAATGCACCTATCCGCGGAAACTTGGATTCTACTGCATCGCCCATCGGCGGCGAGTGCAAATGTCACAAGCCTGTGTGACCGTCCTCGGGAAGGGTGCGGCGCTAACGGCATGCTCCGCAGTTTGCTAGACTGCCAGTGCTGTTCTGCAGGCGCCATTATGCAAAATCTCCGACATAGGATCTCTCCGTTGAAAAAAGAGCATACGCTCGCCAACCCAATTTTCGCCGCCCTGATCTTCATCGCGGCCGCATTGATCGCCATTTACGGCTACGCCCAGACGCAAAATACCGGCCAGGGCCCCTCCCCCACGGCCGCCGAGAAGTACAAGAATATTCAGGTACTGAAGAACATCCCGGCAGACCAGTTGATCCCGGCAATGCAATTTGTCGCCGCCTCGCTGGGAGTGGAATGTGACTTCTGCCACGTTGCAGGGCCCGATAAGCGGCTCGAGTTCGACAAGGACGACAAAAAGGAGAAGAAGACCGCGCGCGAGATGATGCAGATGATGTTCACCATCAATGCGCAGAACTTTAAGGGCCAGCGCGAGGTCACCTGCAACACCTGCCATCGCGGTTCACCGAACCCGCAGGCAGTTCCAGCCGTGCTGGCGGAGGGCCCGCAACCGATTGAGGAGCATGAGCACGCTGCCGATCCGGCGTCGCTCCCGTCGGGCGAGCCGGTCATGGCCAAGTTTCTGCAAGCCATCGGCGGCAATGTTGCGCTGGGCAAGGTGACGACCCGCGTGGAATCCGGCAAGGCGCTGATGCCCGAGGGCGGGTCGATGCCGATCACGATCTACACGAAAACGCCCGATCAGCGTGTCTCGGTGATGCACACGCCCAAAGGCGACAGCGTCACCGCGTACAACGGCGAGGCCGGCTGGCTACTCTTTCCCGGACGTCCGCCGCGCGCCATGTCTGCCGCCGATGAGCTCGCCGCCCGCCTCGATGCCGAGGCCTTCTATCCCGCCGCTCTTCCGCAGCAGTTCACCGCGTTGAAGCTGCAACCGCATCCCGAGAAGATTGGCGACAACGAAGCCGATGTCGTCCTGGGCGAGGCTAAAGACCAGGCGCCGGTGAAGCTCTATTTCGACAAGAACTCAGGGCTGCTGGTGCGCATGGTGCACTACACCGACACGCCGCTCGGGTTCCTGCCGACGCAAGTGGACTATTCGGACTACCGCGATGTGGGAGGAGTGAAGACGCCGTATCGCTGGACGCTGGGTCGTCCGAGCGGCAGTTTCACGATCCAGCTCGACAAAGTGGAGCAGAACCTGGCAATCGATGAGAGCAAGTTCGCCGAGCCGGCGTTCGCGCCTGCTGGTACTCCGCCGTCGCCGGGAGGAGCAGCCCCTCCGGCAGCCGCTCCGCGAGGGCCAAAGCCGCCTCAGGGAGCGGTGCCGCCTTCCGGAGCAGGGTCTACAGCGAGTCCGGGCGGCATGTAGCAGCAATCTGTTTCTACGTGCAAACAAAATCGCCCCTCCTGCGGGAGGGGCGAAGTTTGCGTCAGCAGCGCTTACTGCGTGCTCTCGGTAGTGACAATGCCGGTTGGGCCGGCCTTCTCAGCCTTGGCCTTCTTGGTTGCCATAGTCTTGTCGACCCAGTCGTCGGCGGTCTTCAGATCGGCTTTGCGTTCGTCAGGATTGTCGCACTCGTATTCCGCCTTTTGCCGGTAAAGCAGGTTCAGGTACGCCATTGCATCGTCGTAATCCGGACGAAGCTGTAGCGCCTTGTCCAAGTCCTGGATACCCTCTTCAACCTTCTCGGTGTTCTGTTCTTTCAGCTGCTCGCAGGCTTTCTTGTCTTTGAGTTCGTCGGTCGGCTTCATGCCCAGTTCGGCGCGCGCCTTCTGGTCCGGCTGGTAGGCCTGCATCCAGTCGATGACCGCCAGCGAGTAGTAGGTTTCAGGGTCGTTCGGATCGAGCTGAGCGATCTTCTGGTAGTACTCCTTAGCCTCGGGAAATTTCTTTTCCTGAAAATACATCGACGCAATGCCCTTAAGGCTGTGGATCTGCTGCTCCTTTGGCGGATGCTGGTCCAGCACCTGCTTGAAGGTGTCGATGGCTTGCTCGGCGTAACGATTGTTGTCCGGAGAATCGGCCCCGGGGATGTATTGGCCCATATACGCGGTCGCCAAATAAAGGCGGGCATTCACTAAGCTGGGATCAAATTGGACCGCTTTTTGAAAATGATCGATGGCGTCATCGTATTTCGCGTTCTTATATGCCTGCACGCCTTTGTTGAGCTGATCGCGCGCGCGCAGCTTGCTGCAACCTACGGTGGAGAGCAGCGCGAGCAGGACCGCAAGTACCGTCAGTACACGTCCACTCTTATTCATGTTCCTTATTGTTCTCCCTCCACGCAGTTCGGTGGCAGAAGGGGAGGGACGACTTGTATCGTCCCTTCCCTCCCGCAAGGAGGTGTGCTGTCCGAACTCCGTTCCCAGTGCTACCCGCCGGCTTCGATTTTGGCGGTGATGAGTCCGACCTTATCGACACCGGCCGAATGCGCGATGTCGATGACCTGCGCCACGTCGTTAAACGGCAGGTCCGTATCGGCTTTCACGAACATCACCTTTTCCGCGCGGGTCTTGAAGATGTCGTTCAACCGGCCCTCCAAGTTCTCCCAAGTTACGTCGTCCTGGTTGATCTTGAGCGCCGGCTTATCGCCCGGCCCCCTGAGCACCTGCACGACGATGGTGCGCGTTTGATCCGGCGGCGGTTGATTTTTATCCTTGGGCGGCTGGGGCACCAGCGCGTCCAGGCCCTTGGGCGTCAGTGGCGTGATGACCATGAAGATGATCAGCAGCACCAGCAACACGTCAATCAGCGGGGTTACGTTGATGTCGGCTGAGGGCCCGCTCGACCCTCCGATTGCCATTCCCATAACTCAACTCCTCACTGGGCGCCCGCGCCCGAAGTCGCACTGCCTGTGGGCGGCTTGTTGGTAGCGGGTCCCTCGTGTTTCTGCTCGGTCAGCAGGCCCACATCGTCAACCCCGGCGGCGCGGACGTTATCCACCACGTCCACGACGTAGCCATACTTGGCGCGCAGGTCGGCGCGTATGAAGATCCGCTTGTCCACCTTATTGGCCAGGCGGTCCTTCACCCGATTGGTGAGCTCGTCCATCTTGATGCGATCGGTGCCGAAGAAAATCTGGCCGTCGCGCATCACCACCACCAGCAGAGCGTCATCCTTGTCGGCATCGGGCATAGCGGTCGGATTATTCACCTTCGCCATATCCACGCTCTGGCCCTTCTGCAACATGGGCGTGATGACCATGAAGATGATGAGCAGCACCAGCATCACGTCGACCATCGGGGTCACGTTGATGTTGGAATTGACTTTGCTGCCTTCGTTGCGTACTGAAATTGCCATTGGTTCAACCTCCTTCCGGCCGGAGCCGCAACGCTCCCGTTAGCGGCGGACCTGACGACGCTTCAGGAAATAGTCAATCAGCTCGCTGGAGCTGTTGTCCATTTCCACGTCGAAGGCTTCCACTTTGCCGGTGAAGTAGTTGAACATCATGACGGCCGGAATGGCGACAAACAGTCCGATAGCGGTGGTCACCAGGGCTTCGGAAATGCCGCCCGCGACCGCGCCCAAACCGGTGGCCTTCTGGCTGGAAATTTCCTTGAAGGCGTTCAGAATGCCGACCACGGTGCCGAACAGTCCCACGAAGGGGGCCGTCGATCCGATAGTCGCCAGTCCGCCCAGACCTCGCTTCAGCTCAGCGTGAACGATGGCCTCGGCACGCTCCAGGGCGCGCTTGGAGGCTTCGATCTGCTCGCCGGGAATGTCAGCGGAGTCACCGTGCGCACGGAACTCCTGCAGGCCGGCGGTGACCACCTTCGCCAGATGGCTCTTCTTGTTGCGCTCGGCGACCTTGATCGCCTCGTCGATTTTGCCTTCACGCAATGCGCCGGCAACGGCGGGCGCGAATGCGCGCGACTGCTTGCGGGCGGCGCTGAACGCCATGGCGCGATCGATCATGACGCCAATCGACCAGCCCGACATGATGAACAGGATCACAACCACGATCTTGGCGAGAATGCCCATCTGTCTCCACAATGAGACTGGGTCCCACCCGATCTGCGCTTCCTGGAAGAACAAGGCCGCCACCGCGGGGACGTGGCCCAGAGCACAAAATGCAAGGTTTGTTAGGAACATGAGTTGAGTTCTCCTCCTCGGAACTTTCGGTTACAGCAGCACACCTGTTACTGCGGGATCCAAACTGCGGGCCCACTCTGCCCACCGGCAGAGCAGGCTCGATACATGCAGGTTACGTTCTTGAAACCATCACCGGATTCCGCCATCAGCAGCAGCACCGGTTCTGAAACTTAGATGCAAATCAGCGCATCCCGCAACATCAGTCACCAGACAATGTGAAGTTCACATTGATCGTGGTTTCCACCTCGACCGGTTCGCCGTTCAGGTAGTAAGGCTTATACTTCCATTCCTTAACCGCTTCCAGCGCGGCGTTGGTCAGCATGGGATGGCCGCTGACCACATGCAGGTTCTGGATGGCCCCGTCCTTGCCGATAAGTGCTTGCAGCACTACCACTCCCTGAATGCGGGCCTGACGCGCCAACGGGGGATATTGCGGCTGGACCTTATGAATCAGCAAGCCTTGCGATACGCCTTGGGAGACGCGCACGCGCTGCGGGGTGGCGACTTTCGGCACCGCCGTCGGCACGCTGCTCATTACGCTGCCCAGCACGCCGCCCATGGCGCCGCCGGGAACGCCGCCCGGGACTCCGCCTACCACGCCCGCCGGACCGGCGCTCGGTGGCGGCTCGTCTTCCTTAATCATCTGGATCTTTTTCGGGATGGCGGTTGGGGTGCGAAGCTGGCCGTTATCCAGTTCGCTCTGGATCTTTTTCACCACGACCGGCGCAGCGGCCGGTGGCGGCGGAGGCGGTGGTGGCGGAGGCGGCGCCGTCAACATCGTCATAATCTGTTTTGTAGGCAGCGCCTCGGTGAAGATCAGCGGCAACAACACCAGGACCCCGAGGAAGATGATCTCGAGGATAAAGGAGATGACGGTGGTTGCTCCGCGCTTAGTCTTGATTTTTCCGCCGGATTCTACAAGGCTGTCTTCGAACATACCGGTTCTCCGAAACGTGCTGTTAACTTAGACACCGGAATTTGCGCATTTGTGCCCGGAAAAGCAAAGCAGCCACTGGAATATTTAGGGGCCTGGAGACGCAACCTTAGACGAACATGGCTGCCGGGAACTGGGGCGTCAGGCAGTATACACCCCGGTAGGGGGGTTGCCTAGGCGCGGACTTCGTGGCCGTTCTGAACGCGCTGGGTCGTGCCCGCTCTTAAGGCCGATTGCCCAAGACCGACCCGCTGTGTCCGGGTTCCGGCGAGTGTTCAGACCTCGGTCTTCTCGCCAACAAAGTGGGACCGACTTCCGAAATTCGCGGGACCTTGGGCAATGCCGCAATCGTGAACAGGTCTTCGGGGCTCCTATGCCTTGACCTTCGCCCTTTCCGTCTTGCCGCCAGTCTTGCCGCGCGCGGTCGTCATTTTCTCCGCCATGGCCTGACCGGCCCGCTTGCCGCGCCAGTCCTGATAGGACACCAGCATCGGAGCGGCAACGGCGATGGAGGAATAGGTGCCGATCAGGATGCCGATTACCAGCGCCAGCGAGAAGCTGCGCAGCACTTCGCCACCGAAGATGTACAGCGACAGCACGGTCAGGAAGGTCAGACCCGAGGTCAGGATCGTCCGGCTCAGCGTCTGGTTGATGCTCTTGTTGACGATGTCGGCCAGCGGCTCGCGTCGCAGCAGCTTCAGGTTCTCGCGGATGCGGTCGAAGACGACGATGGTATCGTTCATCGAGTAGCCGATCAGCGTCAAAATGGCCGCGATTACCGTCAAGCTCATTTCCTTGTCGAGCAGTGAGAAGAAGCCGACAGTGATGATGGTGTCGTGGAAGCAGGCGACGACTGCGCCGATGCCATAGATCAGCTCAAATCGAAACCAGAGATACACCAGCATGCCGGCCAGCGAGTACACGGTGGCGCGAATGGCCTGGGCGCGGAGCTGCGAGCCCACCTGCGGACCCACGATCTCCACGTTGCGTACCACGAAATTTGAAACGTAGAAGTCCTGCTGCAGCGCGCTGATCACCTCGGGCGGAGCCACGCCTTTCAGCTCGTCGATCGAGTTCAGAATGCCGCCACGCTCTTTGTTGCGGAAATCGGTAATTTGGCCGGCGATCGCTGTATAGCGCTGCTGGGCGTCGGTGCCCAGATGTAGCGGGTCCTTGTCCAGCAGGTACTGCGCCAGGGTGGACGAGCCCGTATTGTTCAGGTCCTGCTTACCGGTGGCCGCTGCGTTCTTCGACTCGAGGGCATGGATGATGGTGTTCTTGCCCTTGTCGAGAGCAGCCTCGCTGGTCTCCTGCAGGCCGAGATCGACGAGCACCTCGTTGCCCGAAGGCGAACCGAAGTTCTGGATCTTCGGATCCTTGAGGCCGGCACGGTCCATGTCCTTGCGGATCTGGTCGAGGTTCGGCGTTTGCGCGAACTTCACGTAAACCAGCGTTCCGCCGCGGAATTCGACACCCAGCGGAATGTGGTGCCAGAACAGCATCGAGCAGATTCCGGCGACGCTGAAGATCAGCGAGAAGGCAAGGAAGTACCACTTCTTGCCCAGGAAATCGATGTTGGTATCACGAAAAAATTCCACGCTAAATCCTCAAAAACCTTTTGAACCACAGAGACACGGAGACACAGAGTTTCTCCAGGAATATTTCGACCATTCGCGCCTGACAACCGTCTTGGCAAACACTTCCGACATGTCAGATTCGTTTTTCCTCGGTGTACCTGTGTCCCTGCGGTTAATCCTAAACCTTATATGCTCAATGCCTCGCCGCGCTGATGACGATTCAGAACCGCCTCGAAGATCACGCGCGACACAAACACCGCCGTGAACAGGTTGGCTGCCAGACCAAAGCTGAGGGTTACGGCGAATCCCTTCACCGGCCCCGTTCCGAACAGGAACAAGATCACCGCCGAGACGATCGTAGTTACGTGCGTATCGAAGATCGTCCGCCAGGCGTGGGCGAATCCCTGGTCCACTGCCGACGACGGCGTCTTGCCGTGGCGCAACTCCTCGCGTATGCGCTCGAAGATGAGCACGTTGGAATCCACGCCCATACCGACGGTCAGAATCACTCCCGCAATTCCAGGCAAGGTCAGCGTCGCTCCGCTGAATCCCAGGAAGCCGAGCAGGATGACTAGGTTCAAGAACAGCGCCAGGTCGGCGTTGATGCCTGCGGCCCGGTAGTAAATCAGCATGAAGATCATGACCACGGCGATGCCGATGACCGCCGCGCGCACGCCCTCGCGGATGGAATCCGCTCCCAGCGATGGCCCGACCGTGACCTCCTGCAGATACTTGATACCGGCGGGCAGCGCGCCCGAACGCAGCGTGAGGGCTAGGTCCTGGACCTCCTGCGGCGTAAACGCGCCGGTGATGCGGCCCTGATCGTGAATCTGCTCTTCGATGGTGGCCACCGACTTCACGTGGTTATCCAGCACCACCGCCAGCTTGTCGCCGACGTGAGAGCCGGTAAAGGATGCAAACCGCTTGGCGCCCTGGTTATTCAACGAGAAGCCCACATCGGGGCGGCCATTCTCGTCGGTGCCGGCATCGGCCGAGCGCAACTCGTTGCCGCTGACAGCCGCCGTCTTGCTGATCAGCCAGTAAGCTTCCTCATTGTCGTTGTCGCCGTGCGCGCCGTTGCTGCCCTTCAGCAGCACGGTATCGGGAGGAAGAATGCCGCCATTGTCCTGCATGGCTGCCTGCTCGCTCGGATACGGACCTTTGACCGCCTGCCGGATCTCCAGCATGGCGGTCGACTGCATGATCTGCTTCACGCGCGCCGGATCGTCGACGCCGGGCAGTTGCACCAGAATCTGGTAATCGCCAAGACCGTGCTCCTGGATCACCGGCTCGGATACGCCGAGCTGGTCAATGCGGTTGCGGATGGTCTCGATCGCCTGCTGGACCGCCTTCTTCCTGGTGTCGAGTGCGACCGACTGCTTCATGGTCATCGACCAGTTGTTCTGCGCGCTCGAGCTCAGGTCGTAATCCGGAAACTTGTCGGTGACCACCCGGCGCAGATCGCCGGAAGCCTCGGGCGGCACGCCCTTGATGGTGACCACCTCGGGGTGGTTCTGCGGATCGGGCTTGCTGATGTCGCCGAAGGCGATGTTGGCCTTCTTCAGCTCTTCTTTCAGTTGCTCGACGGCGCGGTCGGTGTCGGCATTGATGGCATCGTTCACCTGCACCTGCAGGATCAGGTGCGTCCCGCCCTTCAAGTCCAGTCCCAGGTGGATGCGGTTCTGGATGGCCTGCACCAGCCCGGCCCCGTTGAAGCTGGAGGGAACGCCGAAGATGCCGAACAAGAAGACGATCAGCACCGCGATGATGAGCACAGTTTTGGTCAGGAGATTCTTTTTCATGAGAAACTGCAACCTGTTATGACTTCGTACCCTCGGCCGTGGTGAGCGTAACAATGGAAGACCGGGTGACTTCCAGCTTGATATTGTCGGGGGGAACCCGCAATATGACGGCCTCGTCCTTCACCGACATGACCGCTCCCGTCAGCCCGCCGCTGGTCACCACTTTGTCGCCGGGTTTGACCTGTTTGAGCATGGCTTGCCATTCCTTCTGGCGGCGCTGCTGCGGCCGGATGAGAATCAAGTAGAAGACCGCGAACAGGCCCACCATCATCGCGATGGGCGCCACTCCCCCAAGTCCCTGACCTAGCACAGCGGTAATTGTCGGCATTCGTTCTTAACTTTCGGCGCAAACCGCGCAACTGCAGCGGCGCACAATCCATCCCTGGCGTCCGGGCACGATGGGATGTTCGGGGACTTCCAACTGATACCAGGATCTCCGGTGCGAACTGCGCGCACACACGCAAAACGACCGGCAATCGGCAGCGTAGCTGCGCGATTTCGGAAGGCTTTCCCTGACTGCATTATTCTATCGCGCTTTTCTGAAATTCGGCAGGGTTGCCTCCGAAAATCTCATGGTTGCGAATCGGGCAACTGGGCTCACCACGGAGGCACGGAGTACAGGGAATTCTTGGATAAATTTTGTGCAAGTGGAATTCGATCCAGAAAATTACGTGCATTTCATGCTTCCATGGTGACCAAAGCCTACCTGCAGGACGCCCGAGTAGATGTTGTTCCAAGCTGCCGAACAGCCATTGCGCTGAAACTCGCATCCGAAGCATATGGAATTTCAGCTTACACCGGAGTTCCCGTACCGTCCCGAACTCAGCGAGTCCCTGTGAAGGCAAAAACTGTTCTCCTGATGATCGCTTGCTTGCTGCTGCCGCTTGCCGGTTGGGCGCAGACCTTCGAGATCAACGGGCAGCAGCCGCAGTCCCAGCCGGCTCCTGCCAAACCTGGGGCCAAGCAAAAGAAAGGGCAGCCGGCTGCCCAGTCGAATGCCGGCGGCGAAAACGGCATTGGCTGGGGCAGCAGCATCGAAGTCGGCCGCCTGGCGCGCGCCGCCGAAGACGCGCTGCGCCGCGGCAATCCATCGGCCGCCGCCGATTATGCCCAGCGTGCCGTCAACGCCGC
>DASRGM010000115.1:0-7936 GCA_035651035.1 Terriglobales bacterium | reverse complement strand
CCCAGGTTCGCCCGTCTTTTGGGCTAACCTGGGACCACGCACCAGACACCAGGCTCGCCAGCCTTCCACTTCCGGCGAACCGCACGTCCCTCGGCTCCGCCGCTACGCGGCTCGAGACCTCATTGCGAAACGGTTTTTCCTGGATGCACGTATTTGCCATAAATTTCGGGAATTGCCGGTTACCTTCGTTTGCTGCCCCGCAGGTGTTTCTCGCGGACGCCATTTTCCGCAACTAAACTGGAAGCACCGGATTGAGTGTCCGGCGCCGCGTCGAACTGGCCGCGGCCGTGGTCTTTGAATATTGATATTGCAACCGTGAAAAGAGGGTTACTTGGTTACGCGAAGTAACCACAGCGCAGCGACCTTAGTTACCTTCCGATTTGCGCGCAACTCTAACGTGAACAATATGTTTTGAAACACCTGGACCTAGTTGAAAGGTAACCTAACCGCGGGGGGAGGGTATACCGGTTACCGCGGCGTTGGTCCAACGGTGGATGGCCCAGGTGAGTAACTCGGGCGCCCTCCTTCGACAGCGCTCAGGGGCAGATAACAAGCGAAGCTTGAGCGGGGTTCTTTCTAATGAACGATGTCCATGTTGTGGTCACACGAAAGGCTCCGCCCTTCGGTTTCACTCAGGACACTGCACGATTCACCTGAACTGCTCGACGAAAATTCGCTTGTCTGCCGGCCATCGTGGTTGTACTCTGCTCGCGCTCCCAAATCCGATCTTTGGCCAGGGATTCCCATGGAGAAGAGCTCGATGACCTACCCGCGCGCTTGCTTCGCTGTTCTTGCCGCCCTGAGTGTCGCCTTAGCCGTAGCTGGCCCTGCGTGTGCCCAGCAGAGGCTGCCGGACAGCACCCTCTATACGACCTATTACGCCGGTAATCCGGCGACCCAGATCAACTGGTCGGTCTGCGGCTCCACGCCGCAAACCGAAGGATGCTATGGGCATGGTAGCTTTGGTCCCTTCACCAACGCCTGTTCGATCGTGCAAAGCGTTCCCGCTCCCATCAACCTCAACACGGTTCTCCGGTACATCTACATCCTGGACGAAGGCTCGACGTCCGGTAGCGCAACCCTGTCGATCTACAAAAGGACAGACATGGTGACGCAAACCTACGACTTCACCACCATCACCCAGTTGGCGGTTGTTCCGCTGACCGGCCTGGTCGCCGGTCCGGGAGCGAGCTGCGCGATGGTGCAAAACCCTACCAACGTCTATGCGACCACGTACCAGGGCCAAAGTGTCGCGGTGGTTAACAAGACAAGCTTCGCTGTCAGCTATGTTGGAGGATTCGGAACGAATGTCAGTTCCATCACGGCTGACAGCTATGGCTTCGTGACCATCGACTGGGGAAGTGGGTTCGGCGATGAAAACGCGGAGTACGGACCGGATGGACGTCTACAGGGAAGCGGCGGGGGAACCTACTGGATGATCAATCCCATCGACGGCGTAAATCCGTCAAGCTTCCCGCAATTCGACGCATCGTCGTTGCCGCAGGTTGGATACCGGCTGAAGGCCACGAAGTAGAAATGGGCGGGCAAAGCTGGACGATTCCCCTGGCATGCTGAAAGGGCCTGCCCTGAGCGTAGTCGAAGGCGCTCGGGATGACACAGGGCGCTCGCGCCCGCTCGATCAAGGGTACAACGCGCCCATAATTACCCGCTACAATGAGGCCATGGCCAACTATCGGTTAGTGCGAAAAGGGTCTACCGTGCAAGTGTTCGTTGATGGCGATCCCAAGCTAACGGTTGACGCCAACCGGCGCGACGAGATGCGCAACTACATGAAATCCGTCGGCCTCACGCCCGAGCAGATCGATCACAAGGTCCACGAACTCTACATCACGAATACGACAGAGTTCGTCGTCAACCGCTGACTCCTGTCCAGCGGCCCTGAGCGGCTGAAGCCGAATTTGTCTTGCGGTATCTATGGACGGCTGAAGGGCCCTTCAAGGTCAGACTTCGTCAGCAATCTTCATCAGCAGCATAATCAACAGAGTTAATCAACAGAGTTAATCAACAGAGTTAGTCAACAGATTTAATCGAAGCTTATTAGCTCTCAATTTGACAGGACTCCGATAACCAGATAGAGTCGAAGTTGAGGCGGTTTCCACCCTCACCTCTTTCAGGTTTTCTGAATATAAGTCAGCCCATCTGAAACCTTCTTCCTCTTATATGCCAGAACTTTTGTGCCACAACCTTTAGGAGGTTGAATATGTATGCACGCAATGTCTCTTTTCGCCTGAAATCCAACATGCAGTCGGATTACACCCACACCTTCGAGAGCCAGATTCTTCCTTTGCTGCGCAAGCAGAAAGGCTTCAAGGACGAGATCACATTGTCCAATCCCGGCAGCCAGGATGCGGTTGCAATCACTCTGTTTGACAACAAGAGCGATGCCGACGAGTACAACACCAACACCTATCCTCAAGTCTTGAAGACCCTGGCAAACCTGATCGAGGGAACACCGAAGGTGCACACCTTCGAGACAATCAACTCGACCTTCAATCACGTTCCAGTAGTTATGTAGATTTGCCCGATATGTGGCACGGGGAGGCGAGTAGTTCCGCCTTCCCGAACAGCCATGTTGATCGGAAGACCGGGAGTTGGCTAACCATGTTCCGGACGAGTAGTGGGCCAGTTTGAAATCTGAGCAGTGGAAGGGCAAGGCTTTAGCCGAGGACAGCGATGGAACAGGGCTTTGTGCCCCGGTTGCCGCGGCTAAGCCGCCATCCATGGCTTGTGGTTTCGCCGGAATGAAGCCCCGCTCTTCCACCGCTACAAATCCCAAACTGCACCACTACCTTGCGGACGAATTAATGCATGTTTCGCCTGCCCAGGTGAGACAATAGAGATATGACTTACTACCAAGTGGAATTCCGGACGGAAGCTGCCGTCCGCCGCGAGCCAAAGCGGTTTCGCACGGAAGAGAAAGCCGCGCGGCACGCAAGGAAAGTACTGGGCATCGTCGACGACGGCGGCTTGGAATCGAAGGCCAAGATTCTGCCTGTGAGCAAGAACCGGACGGCCCTGCCATGATCTGCCCAAACTGCAAGGGGGAACTATCGAGAGTCTGGCACCCGAAACAAGCTTCGCAAGCGTCTTCGATCGCCAGTGTGCGATGGAACTGCAGCACCTGCGGCGAGATGTTCACCAGCCGGGAGTTGCGTCCCGCCAAGGGACAAGCGGAGTCTGTAACGGCGCCGGCTGAGCTAGTCTAAAGTTACCGAACTCTTCTCGCTGTCGTCTGGCGAGAGTGTCATCCCCAATTTGACATCACAGTGGTCCATCCTTGGGCCAAACGTTTTGCCAAAGAATTCGGGTAGAGCTGACCTTTAGGCCAGCGGTTTAAGCCGTCTAGTTCCGTACTTCCAAGCGAGCTTTAGCTCGCGAGGAAGCTTGCCTTTCGGGTTTTTCAGTCTGTCCCGAATTTCACGTGGTGGCACGGCGGGTTCCGGCGATCAGCAGGACGACTCCCACGGCGCACAGCACGCCGCCGACGGCAGGCGGAAGCTTCTCCTGATCGTGGGTAGTGATGCCGATGCTGGCATCGCCGATCTTTGTGCTGTGCGAGTGGCTGGTAGGAACCGGCACAACGAAGGCGAGAATTCCAAGGACCAAGACCACGATACCGATCACCATTAATAGACGCATCGAGACCTCCGCATCGTAAGTAGGATGCATTTTGCGGGTCGCCAGGCGGCAGGTGAAGAAGAGTTGTCGGTTGTCGATCGTGCGTCTCAGCTTCGCCCCGTACCGGACCGCAACATCCTGACAAACGACAAGTGACCAAGAACTCGCCGTGACAACTTGGAACCAAATGCTGGCGTATGCTGGCGCGCTTCAGGAGGCCCTCATGCCCACTGCGAAAAAGAGCAGCATCCCGGCGGAGAAGGCCGCACTCTACGACAAACTGATCGCCACCATTCCTACACTGCGATCAATAGGAATATGTTCACCCTGCTCAGCGCGCAGGCGGGTGGGCTCGCGATGCGCCTGCCGGAGGGACGAGCGCGAAAAGTTCAAAAGAAGTACAAGACCGGTCTATTTGTATCCTACGGCGTGGTGATGAAGGAGTATGTCGCCGTCCCCGATGCGCTGCTAAGCAAGAGGAAGGAGTTGAGCAAGTATCTGGGGTTGAGCTACGAGTATGCCAAGACGCTCAGGCCCAAGCCGAGCAAGAAGCAGAGGAATCGCGCAAAGCGCCGACCGACCATTTACCGAGCCTACTGACCCTGACTTCGGCTTCCTGACCCTGATCTCTGAATCCCTAGGACGACACTAGTTTGCTACCTCCCGGAGTGCTTTTGCTGCGCGTCCCTGCCTGCCGGTCTGGGATAATTTCTTCTGGCTCTGGCGTATCGGCAGACCAACTGGCTGTTGCCGGCTGGCCCCACTGACAACTGGCTACCGGCTACTGCTTCTTGGCGAATCCGCATCGGTCGTGTCTCCCGGCGAAATATGCTGGGCAGGCGTCGTATGGCATTGCCGCGACGCGCGGTTGATTCGTGTCTGGCTTGCATGGTGAACGAGTATGGGTCCTCGCAAGCAGCGCGCATCCTCACGACGGCCGAACGCTACCATGATCGTCGCGCATCCGTTCACGCCCACTGCCAACCGCCGGCTCAATGAGCTGATCGGGTTCCTGGTATTCGTCTTCGCGGTCCTCCTGCTCCTCGCGCTGGTTTCGTACTCGCCGCTCGATCCTTCGTTGAACACCGCCGCGGCGCCGCTCGCCGGCCGGCCGGCGCACAATTGGATCGGCGTGGTCGGCGCCTACACCGGTGACCTGGCGCTACAGGTGTTTGGGGTGACGGCCTTCCTGCTGCCGGCGTTTCTCGCGATGTACGCGCTTAGCTGGTTTCGCTCGAGGCCGATCGGTGCGCCTTACGCGAAGACCGCGGGCGCCGTCGCGCTCATGGCATTTCTCGCCGCTTTTATCGGCCTGCTGCCGCGCACCGCTTATTGGAAGGGAGCGATTGCCTCTGAAGGGCTGACGGGCCGCATCGTGGCCGACGCGCTGATCCACTACTTCAACGTAGTGGGCGCCTACGTGATTTGCGTCTCGGCGATTGCCGTGGGACTGTACCTCTCGACCGCATTCTCATTCGGCGCCATGCAGGTGTGGTCGAAGACGCGGCTGGGCTTCTTCTACGCCGCCCTGGACCGCTTTGCTGACTGGCGCATTGAGCGCGCGCGCAAGAAGGCCGCGCGGGAGCTGGAGAAAAAGCGCGCCGCGGCCGCCAATGCCCGACCAGTAGTGACGGCGCAACTCGTCCCCAGGCGCAGTGGCACGGAAGAGGCCGCGCCGCCGCCCACTACAACGCCTCCCGCGCCGCTGCCGCATGCGGCGGGGAAGAGCGGCATCGAGCGCATGTTTGAAGGGGAGGAGAAGCCGCCCGCAACGTTGGCCGACGCCGACGCTACCGAGGGGCCGATCGCGGTTAGCGCTCGCGCCGATGCCATGCCGCACGGCAAGACCACGATGCCGCGCCTGGTCGGTAGCTTCAAGCTGCCCTCGACCACGCTGCTGCATCGGCCGGACGAGCATGGCGCCATCAACGAGCTCGAGCTGAAAAACCTGGCGACTGTGCTGGCGGAAAAATGCGGCGAGTTCGACGTGCGCGGCCAGGTAGTGCAGATCAATCCCGGCCCGGTGGTGACCACCTTCGAGTTCAAGCCCGAGGCCGGCATCAAGTACAGCCGCATCACCAGCCTGTGTGACGATCTCTGCCTGGCGATGCGCGCCGAGAGCATCCTGATCGAGCGCATGGCGGGCAAATCGACGGTCGGCATCCAAGTGCCGAACCACGTGCGCGAGACCATCTGGCTGCGCGAGGTGGTGGAGGCGCAGGAGTTTCTCGGCTCGAAGTCGAAGCTGACGCTGGCCATGGGCAAGGACATCAACGGCCGCATCGTCACCGCCGATCTCAACGCCATGCCGCACCTGCTGATCGCCGGCTCGACCGGGTCAGGCAAGAGCGTCGCCATCAATGCCTTCATCATGTCCATCCTGTACAAGGCGACGCCGGAGGAGGTGCGGCTGATTCTAGTCGACCCGAAGCGGCTGGAGCTGGGCAACTACGAAGGCGTGCCCCACCTGCACACGCCGATCATCACCGAGCCCAAGCTGGCGTCGAACGCCTTGCGCAACGCGGTGCGCGAGATGGAGCGGCGGCTCAAGGTGCTGGCCGAAAAAGGCGTACGCAACATCGACCAGTACAACAAGCTCTTTGACGCGAGCAGCGGCAGTCTTTTCGAAGAAGACAGCGAAGAGCGCCCGCTGCCTTACATTGTCATCATCATCGACGAGCTGGCCGACCTGATGATGCTGGACGGGCAGAACGTTGAGGCGTCGATCACGCGGCTGGCGCAGATGGCGCGCGCCGTCGGCATTCATCTGGTGCTGGCGACCCAGCGGCCGTCGGTGGATGTCATCACCGGGCTGATCAAGGCGAACTTCCCGGCGCGAGTTTCGTTCCGCGTCGCGACCAAGGTGGATTCGCGAACGATTCTCGACGCCAATGGCGCCGAGGCGTTGCTCGGACGCGGCGACATGCTGTATCTGCCTAATGGATCGGCGCGCGTGCATCGCGTGCATGCGCCCTTCGTAACCGAGAAGGAAATTGCGGCGGTCGTCGAGTTCTGGCGCTCGCAGGGGACGGCGCAGTATCAGGAGAACTTCCTGGAGGCTCCGCGCGAGGAAGGCGACGTCGGCACAATTACCGCCGAAGGCGGCAGCGCAGGCGAGGACGAGCACGACGAGCTCTATCAGGACGCAGTGCGTATCGTGCTGGAGTATGGCAAGGCTTCGACGTCGCTGCTGCAACGGCGGCTGCGCATTGGCTATGGGCGCGCTGCGCACCTCATCGACCTGATGGAGAAGGACGGCATCGTGGGCGCGGCCGACGGCCCCAAACCGCGCGAGTTGCTGAAGCGCCCCGACTGGCTGAGCGAAGTGGAAGACGCAATGCGGTAAAGCGGATTCACAACATAGGCACGGCAGAAGGACTGCGGCAAGTCTGTGCCGCCGGCTGAAGCCGGCTCAGAGAATCAATGAGTGCGAGTTTCGGCACGACTGAAGTCGTGCCCTGACACAAAGTAATGCAACCCTAAGTTTTTCGTCCCAGCCTGCGCTCCCCACGATGCGTCCCTTTAAAGCAGTTGTCGGGATCGCAACGTTAGGAAATCAGCTCATTGGCTTTCGCGCGGCAGTTGCTCGGATCCTCCCGGCGAGATCAGTTGCCCTCCGGTGATCACTTGGCCGGGTGGGGTTTGTCGCGGGACACCGGGGGAAACGCGCGAGCGTCCATAGGCATGGTAGGCGAAGATCACCGCCAGCAATGGCGCGGCCAGCAGCAGTCCCCAGAAGCCAAAGAACACGCTGAGAAGGATGGGCACGATGAGCGAGGCCCAGATGGGCACGCGCGCGGTGCGACGCATGATGGCCGGCTGCAGGAGCAGTCCATCGACCACTATTACGATGCCGTAGAGGATAAGCACGTAGAGGAAGCCTTCGAAGCCATCGGAAATCAGCGCGGCGAGCGCCGGCCCGAAGAACGCCAGCACCGGCCCGAAGTGCGGAATGAACTGGAGCGCGGCCGCCAGCACTGCCCAGAGCGGCGCCAAGGGTACGTGCAGATGCTCCAGCCCCAGCCACCACAGCGCGCCGACGGCCAGCGAGTTGTAGCACTGCGCAATGAACCATCGCTTCAGGGCACCGCCGGTGATGCTGATGTGGTGCGAAAACCGCATACTGGTTTGATTGTAGGCGGCGGCCAGGCGATTGTGAAAATGAGGGGGCAGTAGCGCTGGTCCGCGAACAGCCACTCCTCAGGACCAAACGTGACCTGGAACCGGGCGCTCATCGTATGGGATACTGACGATAGCTAGCTGCTGGTTGCTGCTTTATGAAATTCGGCGTCATCAT
>DASRGM010000114.1:0-15698 GCA_035651035.1 Terriglobales bacterium | reverse complement strand
GCTGTTGTTGAAGCCCAGAGGCGGCATCACCTCCAGATTGAAGCGCTGCTTATACTGCGCTCTGACAAAGTCGTAGACCTTGGCTGGATCGCCCGCGGCCTTTTGCTTGAGAATCGCGGCCAGTGCGGTGCCGGTGTACTCGACATAGGTATCGATGCGTCCGGCCAGGATCGCCTGCTGGCAGATGTAGGTGCCCGCCAGGTAGAAGCGGCCTCCGACCTCAGTGTGGCAAGCCTTCTCGAGGGATTGCTTCAGGATTTCGCCAAGGATGAGTTGTTCGGTGAAATTCTTGGAGCCGACCGCCGGCTCATTGCTGTGCGTGGCGCAGCCGGCACAGAGCGTCAGGGCCAAACCGGAGAGAAAGGTGCGGCGGTCCATGTCAGTGACGATGCCGCACGAGCAGCTTCTCGCAGCCACTGAGCAGCAGATCAGCGGCCAGCGCCATCAGGGCGGCGGGAATTGCGCCCGCCAGAATAACGCCGTTGTCGACCATGGCGATGCCGCGAAAGATGAATTCTCCCAGACCGCCGGCGCCGATCGCGGCAGCGATGGTGGCCACGCCAATGGTGATCACCGTCGCAACACGAATGCCTGAGAGCATGACCGGCAGGGCCAGAGGCAGCTCCACATGCCACAGGAGCTGGCCGGATGTAAGCCCCATGGCGGTTGCCGCCTCGCGTACCGGCGCGCTGATCCCGGCGATGCCGACATAGGTATTGCGCACGATAGGAAGCAGTGCATAGAGCGCGAGGGCGATGATCGCCAGCCGATCGGCGCGCGCGCCCAACCAGGGCAGCGGCAGCAGAAGTCCGAAGAGCGCCAGGCTGGGGACGGTCTGGATGACATTGCTGCTGCCCAGCACCAGCGCTTTCCATCTGGGCCGCCGCGTCAGCAGGATGCCCAGCGGTACGCCCGCTACCATCGCCAGCAGCATCGAGACGCCCACCAGCCAGAGATGCTCGGCGGTCAGCGTGGCGACCTCGCGTTGGTGGGTGAGCAGGAAGTTCACGTTTTTTCCGGCGGCTATCGTGACTCGCGAAATATCTGCTGTCCGGCGCGAAAGACTTCCGCATACGTTCTCGCCGGTTCGTCCTGGCTGGCTAGAAATTCCGCCGGGCGGTAAATGCCGCGTAAGGCACCGCTGTCCATGAGCCCGATTCGATCGCCAAGCTGCAGCGCCTCGGCAATGTCATGGGTGACAAACACGACCGTTTTGCGCAGCCTCTGTTGCAGTTGCTGAAACTCGCTGCGCACCTCGGCGCGGGTAATGGGATCGAGCGCGCCGAAGGGCTCATCCATCAGCAGGATCGGGGGATCGGCCGCCAACGCGCGCGCCAGTCCAACGCGCTGGCGCTGACCGCCGGAAAGCTCGTGAGGATAGCGCTTGGCGAATTCCGCCATGGGCAATCCGACCAGGCTCATGACCTGCTCCACGCGGGCGGCGATCTTCGTCGCGCTCCAGGCTTCGATCTTGGGTACCAGAGCGACATTTTCGAAGACCGTGTAATGCGGGAACAGCCCGACATCCTGGATGGCGTAGCCGACGCGGCGACGCAGCTTGATGGCGTCCCAACGGGCGACCGGGATGCCGTCGACCTTCACCTCTCCCTGGGTAGCATCGAGGAGCCGGTTAATGAGCTTGAGGGTCGTAGTCTTGCCCGAGCCGCTCCTGCCTAACAGCACCATGGCTTCGCCGGCTTGGATTGTCAGGTTCAGGCCGGATACGAGAAAACGATCTCGGCTAATACTGAAACCGGCATCAGCGAACTCGATGGCGCCTTGAGACATGCTGGTTGATCAGTCTAGAGCAATCGGCGGTCAAGGTCAGTAGTCAGCCGCGGCGCGAGGGTAAATGGCGGGAGGCGCGGAATTGCGGGTGCGTCCTCGAGAAGACGGGTCTTCAATAGGTACTTAAGAACAGAATGCCGGCGCAACCTCGTCGGGCTGCACCGGCACAAAAAATCTCAGGTTCTTGCGGACAGAATTCTAGTGCCTGCCCCAGCCGCCGCCGCCACCACCGCCGCGGCCGTAACCGCCGCGATTGCCGCCTCCGCCGCCTTCGCGCCGCGGCCGGTCCGCCTTGGGACGCGCCTCGTTCACCGTCAGATTGCGGCCGCTAAGGTTGGTTCCATTGAGCGCCTCCATGGCCTTTCCGGCGGCATCGTCGTCCGACATCTCCACGAAAGCAAAGCCGCGAGGCTGTCCTGTGTCGCGATCCGTGATGATGCTTACGCGGTCGACCGGGCCATACTGCTCAAATAATCTGCGTACCTGGTCTTCAGTCGCATCAAAGCTCAGGTTCCCCACATAAATGTTCTTCATAGCGTCCTCATTTTTCGATAAGCCGCCGCCCGTACCTTCGTAGGCCAGTCGCACGCGGCGCAGTTTGGGGTGTCAAGACCGAAGACTCAGCGGATACTGGTGAGTAAAAAAGCCGAGGACGGCCTGTGCCGCCCTCGCTTCGTGTCCGGCTTACAGAACCTGAACGTTCTCGGCTTGCCAGCCCTTGGCGCCCCGCTTCACGTCGAAGCTGACGGCCTGGCCTTCCTGCAATGTGCGGAAGCCGCTCGACTGGATAGCTGAGAAGTGAACAAATACATCTTCGCCGTTCTGGCGCGAGATGAAGCCAAATCCTTTGGCGTCGTTAAACCACTTTACTGTTCCTTGTTCCATGTGACTTTTCAATTTCCTTGATTTGATATTGCGTTGGTGACGGAAGGCTACAGGCAGGAATCGCTCGACACAAAGGAGGGATGGCTGCTAGACACGCCGTTCGAACATACGCAATTCAAGTATACATCAACTTAGCCGAATTCCGGCTCCTGAACCGGTTGCGGCCGCCCGGAGCGCCTCCCGCCTACGGATTTCGGCGCGAAACGGCGCATCTGGAGATTGAACGGAGGGCGAGAGCGACCTCCGGCGGGAGACGAATCCCGGCCGCTCAAGCTCACCTCGCACAACTTCCATATGGGTCTCGTAACGCTATGTCTCAGGGATTCCCTTGACAATGGGCTTTAAAGCAACGGACAATGCGGCCAATTACCTGCATCGTCGGGTGGGAAGACGATAGCTAACGAAACAGCGCCTCTCGTACGCAAGCATAGACCCCGGTGCGTTCGTAACCCGGCGTGGAAAGAAGCGATCATGCGACGTTTCCGGCTCTTGCTGCCTATACTGGCGTGTCTGTTGCTACCGGCAGCCGCCCAGCAGATTCGGTTTGTACCCGACTTCACCGGCGCTACCTCGCTGTTAAGGCTGAACGATAGTCAGCTGGCCACTTACAACGAGCAGAACGTGTTGCGGTTGACGCCCGCCGCCAAGTCCGCCAGCAGCGCCTACTTCACCGTTCCGCAGCCCGTAACCATGGGCTTCACCACATATTTCTCCTTCCAGATGCACGGCCCGACAGTGTGCTGCAATCCAGGGGACGGCTTTGCCTTCATCCTGCAGAACTCCAATCGCACCGACTCCCTCCAAGGCGCTATTGGCAAAGGCCTGACTGCCATGGGAGCGGCGATGGGCGGCCTGGGTTATTCGGGCATCAATGACAGCCTGGCGGTGGAGTTCGACATCCTGGGCAATGACTGGGACCCCAACGGCAATCACATTGCGGTTCAGACTTGCGGGGGCAATCCAGCGCTGTTCAACAGCCCGGTGCACGAGTCGGGCACATACACGATCGGAAATAATCACGACGTAACCAGCTGTCTTCTGAGCCCGGCGGCCATCAACACCAACCTGGCCAGCAACCTCGGGCCGGTCTGCAACGGCGAGTCTTGTAGCGACGGGCCCGTCCACCAGGTGGTGATCGAGTACACCCCGCCGGTGGGCCAGCAGCAAGGCTTATTGCAGATCTACCTCGATCCGACGTTCTTGCCCGGTTCGCACGTTCCCGTACCCGGCGCTCCGACAGTCGTAAGCGTGCCGTACAACTTCGTGTACTCGGCCTCCAACCCGCTGGGATTGCAGCCGGCCAACTTCAATTCGTTGTTTGTGGGCTTCACCGCCTCGGTAGAGAACGGCGGCACGACCACCGATATTCTTTCCTGGGAATTCACGCCGCATTCGCCCTCGCAGATCACGCAACAGATTCCGAATGGTGGCATCGAGAATGACTTCTCGTTTGGCGGCCATCAGATGGGCGTGACCTACCCCACCGGCTTCATGAATTGCCAGCCCGATGGCCCATGTATTTTCATGACGGTGACGGCAACCCCGGTCAACCAGCAGACGTTCTACAACCAGCGGCTTCTGGGAACGCCATTCGCCAACGAGAATTGCATTATCTACCTGCAGACGGGTGGCAACTGCCTGGTCTACAGCGTCACCTGCCAGGACCAGAACGGAAACCAGGTTATGTGTCCCACGGAGTCGGACGACGACATAGCGATTTGCACGCAGTTTGAGACGCCAGAGCCGGTGTCGATGCTCAGCACCGACTTTCTGAAGGCCGATCCCATCGGCTCCAACAACTGGTGCAGCATCTGGACAGGCTTCATGCAGCAGAACCCGCCCGATCCCATTGTCTCGGGAAAAGGCCAGGGTTTTTCCGATATCGTGGCGACCCTAACGGCATCCCGCCTGGGACCGTCGTGCGTCCCCGATCTCAACACCGTAACTAAGACGAGCCAGCAAACTACAACCCCGAAGCCCGCGCCAGGCCAGGGCTCCAACTTCTGCCCCGCGATTCAGTAGCGGAAAACAGGAGTTGCTTGCAACGAGACCCCGGAAAGCATGCGGGGTCTTTCTTCGTGTGAGGTTGTGGGCGACGCAGTCGCAGCTTAGTTAGGTTGCGCCCTGGAAACCCTTTGCCGCTTCGCTGTAGACGTCCTTGAGGTCGGAACGCTCCAGCACGCGAGCGGCGCCGTCCTGTTTGCTGATGGACTCCAGGATCCTGACCGCTTCGCGGTAGTGCGGCACCGCCTCCTGCTTTTTGCCGGCAGCGGCCAGGGCGGCACCCAGCAGATACTGTGCCCGCGCCTGGTCAGTGCGCAAACCAAGTTTCTCCGCACGGCCGACGGCGCTGTCCAGCTCCTCACGTGCCGCATCGGCGTGATTGGTGGCCAGCAGCGCTTGCCCAAGGTAGATCGCTGCCCGCACCGAGTCGGCCTTCAGTCCCATCTGGTTCGCGTCGTCCTGCAGCTTTTTCAACGCCGGAATAGCTGCCTGGGGATGTCCCTGCACCACGTCGAGCTCGGCGAGACTCAATTTGGCAAGGACCGCCTGTTGCCGGAGATTGCTTTTGGTCGCAAGCTGCAGCGCTCTTTCGTATTGCTGGCGCGCGGACGCATTGTCTCCCGCAAAGAAGTAGCTGTTGCCGAGCGAGTTGATGGCTTCGGCGGTGATGGCATTGTTCTTTGCGGTGTCGGCGAGCTTCAGCGCGTCTTCGATGTTGCGGCGTCCTTCGTCCTCGCGGCCCACCGCCGACAACGTTTGCCCATAGCCGGCGAGCGCGGCTTCCATCATGTAGGTGCGGTCACCGAGCTGCTGGAAAATATCGACAGCTTCCTTTTGCGCCTTCAGCGCGGCGTCATAGCGTCCTTGCACGGCAAACAGGGCGCCAAGATCGCCTGACTCGCGCGCGATGCCGTTCTTGTTGCCGCTGGCGCGCTGCGCATCCAGCGCCTTCAGGTATTGCTCCAGGGCCGCATCGTAGTGGCCGAGCAGGACATTGGTGTTGGCCAGGTCGTGTAGCGCGTCGGTCGTGTCCTGGTTGAGCTTCGAGCGAATGTCGTACGCCTGCTGGTAGTAGGTCAGCGCATCCTGAAACTCGCTCTTGTTGAAGTGCGCGCCGCCGATGTTGATCAGGATGTCCGCCTGTGAGCTCTGGTCACCGTTGTCGCGGGCGATTTGTAAGGCCTGGTTGGAGTACTCGAGCGACTTGTCGTTCTGACCGTGGTCTAAATAGGACGATCCCAGCGATCCCAGGCTGAGGGTAAGCCCTCCCTTATCGCCGATGGCCCTCTGGACCTTTGCAGCCTCTTCATAGCTGGCCAGCGCGGCCTTGGTATCGCCGAGCGCGTCTTCAATTTGCGCGATTTGTTCCAGGCTGGTGCCGATACCTCTCTGGTCGCCGACCTTGCGCCTGATTTCCAGCGCTTGTTTGAAATTGCCCAGCGCGTCTTCCGGCTTGTTCAGCCTCTGATAGGCATTGCCCAGCGCCTGAAGGACGTTTCCCTTCTGCTCCTGGTTGTCGAATTGAATGGTCAGGCTGAGCGCCTTATTAAGCGGGTCGAGCGAGCCTTGCGCATCGCCGCTTTTGATGTCAACGCGCCCGCTGGCGAGCAGCGCCTGCACATAGTTCGGGTCAGCCTTCAGGAGCTTCGCCAGGTATTTTTTGGCCTGATCGTAGTTGCCCGAATCTTCATAAAGTTTGGCGAGCGCGAACTGCGTGTCGGTGTCGTCGGGATTCACCTTTGCCAATTGCTCGTAAGCTGCGATGGCCTTGGCAGGATCGTGCAGAATGCCTGCATGATCGGCTGCAATCAGAAGCTTGTCCTGCGCCGGCAGGTTGTCACTGAGTTCCACGGCGCGGCGCGAGGCCTGCTCGGCCTTGTCGTCGTAGCCCAGAGCGGCATAGGTCTGCGCCAGCTTCGAGAACGCCATAGCAAAGCCGGAATCCCGTGCCGTAGCTTCTTCGAACTTGTTTACCGCCTGCGTGTCATTGCCGGCGCGCAACAGCTGCAAGCCCTCATCGTAGGCGCGCAACGCCGGGATCGACTTGGTGGTTACGTGCAGAGAGTGCGCCTGCAGCTCCTTCAGCATCTCGGGATTGGCCGCCAGCTTCTCGCGCACACCGTCGGCCAGCTTCTCCATCGAGCCCAGCAGCTCCTTATCGCCGGCTACGTCGGTATTCAGCGAAATCTCGCGATCGTTCTTCAGGTCGTGAACGGTCGCGGTGATACGGGTGTGCTCGCCCATCCGCTCATACTGCCCGTAGACGACGGTATCGGCATTCGTGTATTCCGCGATCCGCTTCAGGATGGACAGGTCCATCTGCGACTGCGAAGAGACGCGCAAATCCTGTAATACCTGCTGCAGGCGCCCGGGAGAAACCAGCCGCAGGTGGGCCGACTGTCCAATGTCGGAGCTGAGCGCCTCGGCGATGCTGGCGCCCATCCAATTCAAGCCGGCATCTCCGGAGGCGTTATAGAAGGGCACGATCGCCAGCGACATCGTGGGTCCCTGCACCTCCGAGGTCTCCCCCTTTGTCATGTAGTGACGGCCTACCAATCCTCCTACCGCCAGTATGACGGCGGCGGCCACGATCGCGATCCACTTCAGCGGCAGAGATTTTGCCGGCCGCGATGCCGCAATTGCCGGGGTGGGACGCCGCAGGCTGGGCTGCCCGGAGCGGGGCCTCTTGCCTTGCCAAATTTCCAGCTCCTCAGCCAGCTCCTCGACGGACGCGAAACGCTGCTGTGGATCGCGCTCCAGGCAGCGGCAGACGATCTGGCTAAGTTCCGGCGGAATGCTCGAATCAACTTCCACCAGCGGAACCACACCCTCCTGCGTGCGCTTCACCAGGCTGGCGATGGCGCTGTCGGCCTGATACGGCATGAAGCCGGTCAGCAGTTCGTAGAGGATGAGGCCAACGGCAAATTGGTCGGAGCGCGCGTCCAGATCCTTGCCCATGGCCTGCTCGGGCGACATGTACTCCATCGTTCCGATCATCATTCCCGTCTGCGTCATGCCGTCGCCCTGAACGCTGCGGGCCAGCCCGAAATCCATGATGACTACGCGCCCCGAGGCGTCGCGCATGATGTTGCCGGGCTTCAAATCGCGATGGATCACGCCCTCGGCGTGCGCTGCCGCCAGTCCGCTGCAAACCTGGGTGATGATGCTGACCGCCTCGTCGGGCGTGAGCTTGCCGTGGCGCGTGAGGATGGTGCGCAAATCCTCGCCCTCGATAAACTCCATGGTGATGAACTTCACGCCATCGGCTTCGTTCAGGTCATAGATGCGGACGATGTTCCGGTGCGTCACTTGCCGCGCCAGCACCAGCTCCTGTTTAAAGCGGGCCAGGATGGCAGGATTGCCGGCCAGGTCGGGGCGAATGACCTTGAGCCCCACCATGCGCTCCACTTCCATGTCGCGGGCTTTGTAGACTGCGCCCATACCGCCCATGCCCAGTAGTCTCTGGATTTCAAAGCGGCCGCCCAGTACGTCGCCCTCGTGGAAGATGGTGGCGCCAATGTTGGCAAAGATCGGGTGCGACACCGACAGCGGATCGGCTGAGCGGGAGCCTGGCGGAGCGGGGGGAACGAGAATCGTTGGCGCGTCGGAACCCTGATCTGACGGCGGCGCAGGCTGGCCTGCGGAATCGTTTTGTCGAGGGACCGCGACGCCCGGCAACGTAGCGCCTTCAGGATTCAGGCTGGGCTGCGGCAACGGGGCCGAGCTGTCCCCGCTGGACACACCTGTACCCTCACGGGCCCGTCGTGCCGCGCCATCGAACTTGCCAGCCAAGTGCCTGTACCTTCTACCTTCCCCGGCGGAGATCGGGCGGGGGGATCCGGCCCGAAGCCTAGTGTCTTTTGAGTATACCTTGAGGGAACCTGCTTCCGGCCTGTTTCGAGGCACTGTAATGCAGCAGGCGGACGCCGCTGCTCCATTCGACAGCCGCTCTCCGCCTGCTCAAAACGTCACCCTGCGTAGTTCATCTTCCGAAGGTGCTGAGCCTCGGGTTCGGGTCCAGGGTGGCAGTCCCGTTCGACTGCACAACTCCGGTGTTCAAAGTCACCAGCCCGGTCTTGCCGCCGGTGGCGCCCACCGCGGTTCCTCCCACAATGTAGACGATGGACTGAGGAGGATTGGCCGGATCGAACGTAAACGAGGTGCAGTACTGGGTGGTCATGGGCGCGCAGATGGCGAACCTTCCGAGGGCCGCGCCAAGGCAATTGCTGCCGCTGGTCGGGTCACACATTCCGACAATGTCGACCGTGTCAAGGTTATAGGAACCAGTGAACGTCAGGCCGGTCTGCGACCCGCCGGTGCCGCTGGTCTCGTACATCTGCGCCCAAATCCCTCCGGGAGGCGGCGTCTGGGCGACGTCGATTTCGTTGGTGATGCTCGGCAGCACAGGAGTAAGCGAACCGCCTAGGTACGACCCGAGAATCGAAGGCAGCCCGAAGCCGCCCGACGGCGGTGTTTGCGACTGCAACGAGCCTTGCAGGACGTCGGTGTCGCCTCCCACCACAAACGCCTGGCCGGTGGTCACCAGGTACCAGACGGGCTGCTTGTCCGCAGGAACGCCGGTTAGATTGATCGTTACGCGTCCGCAGGAGTTTTGCAGCGTGCCGCAGCTGGCGTCGATGCTGTAGGTCCCACCGGTGTAGGTGACGGTGCTCACCGTGCCCCCGGCGCTCTGGTCTACGTAGTAGGGCGGAACGGAATCGCTGCGCATGAAGTTGCCCGAGCCGTCGAAGCTGGCCACTCCGATCTGCGCCTCCGGCACCGAGCTGCTGCCGCTGCTGGCAATTCCATCCAACTCCAACACGCCCTGGCACATCGAGTTCTGCTTGCACAGCACGAAGCCGCCGCTGATGCCGGCGCTCTGCTGTTGCAGCAGGTCCACCAGTACCATGGGCGCCCCGGCGTCAGTAGAGAGTGCGACCAGCTCCGACCCGCTGGCGACGTAGTACACGTAGTTGACCGTGTTGCTCCCCACCATGAAGCTTGCGGTGGCCCGGCCCGTGTTTGGATCGGGGGTGCCAAAGCTGCCGCCGTTGATGAACATCTCGCCCGATAGCGTGCCGTTGTCGTTGCTGTCTTCAGCGCCGCCGGTAATCGATAGCGAGGAACTCAGCGCGAAGGCGCCGGCTCCGGCAAAGCGGCCGCCGGTGGCGTCGGTGCCGAAAGAGCCGAAGGTGTAGCTGACCCCTCCCGGCAACGACGTGGTTGCCTGCTTCTTCAGCAGGCCTGCGCCGGTTTGCACGTTGTTGGGATCGACCAGTATCAGCTTCGAGTCTGAATTAGTCCCGGAAAGAGCGATGTTGAACTGATAAGCGACATTATTGTCGGCACGAGTAAAGCTGATGGTGCCGAAGTTGGTGCCATTCGGGATGTTGTAAGTTCCCGAGACCGCGACATTGCTCGCGATAGTCGCGCCCGGGCCGTTTTGATCAAGGATGCCGGTGACGGTTCCGCTGCCGTTCATGTCATTGGCAGCGACCAGTTGTGCCAGCAGGAAGTAAGCTTGGGCGCCTGCCGGCTGGCTGGTGTCGAAGCCGTTGAAGCTAACAACGTAGGGGCCATTCAGCCGGCCTACCACGGTGATGCTGAAGATGGCAGTGGCTGTCTCTCCGGCCGCATCCGTCGCCTGCACCGTGAAAGTGTAAACCCCGGCGGTGGTCGCGGTGCCCGTGATCGTGGCCGCATTCGGCATTCCGTTCATTGGCTGAATCGTGTTCAAGGACAAACCGTCCGGCAAGGGATGGTTGGCGCTGTCAGCCAGCGAGTACGTATAAGGCGGAACGCCGTTGGAAGCCGAAAACATCGCGGTATAGGCCACGCCTACGGTTGCCTGGCCCAGCGAAACCGCCGTGAAGCTCAGGTCCTGGTTGACGGTGATGCTCTCGGGAGCGGTAGCCACGGCGCGGACCGGCCCCTGCGAATCGACTACCTGGACCGCGAAGTTGCACACGATGGGAAACTGCGAAGGAGAGCTGCTCAGCAGGCAGCCGGCCGTGGAATATTGCGAGGGATCGCTGCTGGGAGTACCGCTGATGATTCCGTTCGCGGTGACACTCAAACCCGCAGGCAGGCTGCCCGAGGTAATCGACCAGGTATAAGGCTGCACGCCTCCGCTGGCGATCAGCAATTGCCTGTAGGAAACACCGATTGCGCCGCCCTGCAAAGTGAACTGGGCAATATTCAGGGCGCTTGGTCCATTGGCAGGCGCCTTCGCCGCACAGCCAACCATAATCGTGCACAGGAACCCCACCGCTACCAATAGGACGGATTGAATGCCTCTCATGAATCTCCCTCGTGGAATCTGCAGCAGCTGGATAAAAGCGTCACTTTGGGGGCCGGCCGGCTTGTGCCTGCAGCCGCGACCGTAGTCGCCGCGCAAGTCGTTGAGCGACCGCAAAGTTCGTATAGGGTAGCAGAGTAACCGAACGGTCACTAAATGCAAGTTTTTTCTTCTTCACTGAAACTTTGTGCGCCTGTTGTGGGACAAACTTTTCCGCTTCGAAACGGTTCCAGCCGCAGCTACGACGATGCTTTCCCGCCGCGGCCTCTGCTATGCTCATGCGTTCGCCGGAGAGCTCCCATGATTCGCAAAGCGTTTTTTTTCTTACTGCTTCCGCTCGCCGCCTTGGCTCAGCAGTCCAACCCCCCAGGCGCCACGCCGCCGCCCACGCAAATGTACGTCGAGCCTACGATGGCCTACACCCCCAGCCTGGACGTCCCGGCGATGGACCGCTCCATCGACCCATGTGTCGACCTCTATACGTATTCCTGCGGCGGATGGCAAAAGGACAACCCCATCCCGCCCGACCAGGTCCGGTGGGGCGTGTACAGCAAGCTGTATGAAGACAATCTGCAGTACCTGCGCGGCATCCTGGAGCAGGCCTCGACCGCGAAGGACCGCGATGCGGTGACGCAGAAGATTGGCGACTACTATGCGGCCTGCATGAACGAGGCTGCGGTCGAGAAGCTGGGCGCAAAGCCCATCGAGCCGGACCTGGAGGCGATCGCGGCGCTGAAGAGCGTGCGCGAGGTGGCCCCGCTTGCCGCGCGCCTGCAGTTGCAAGGCGACAGCCTGCTGTTCGGCAGCGGCTCGCAGCAGGATCCCGACAACTCGGACGCGATGATCGTGGTCGTCAACCAGGGTGGCTTGGGGCTTCCCGATCGCGATTACTACACCAAGGACGACGCTAAATCGAAAGAGATCCGCGCTCGCTACCTTCAGCACGTGCAGAAGATGTTCGAGCTCATCGGCGACTCGCCGGATGCCGCCAAAGGGCAAGCGGACACCGTCATGCGGATCGAAACCGCGCTGGCTAAGGCCTCGCTTACCCAGGTGGAGCGGCGCGATCCCTACAAAGTCACCCACAAAATGAAAGTAGGAGATTTGCAGAAGCTGGCCCCGAACTTCGATTGGGCGCCCTATTTCTCGGCCAGCGCCGTGCCGCCGTTCGATATCCTCAATGTCGCCACCCCCGGCTTCTTCAAAGGGCTAAACGACCAACTGGCCTCCGTATCTCTGGCCGACTGGAAGAGCTATCTTCGCTATCACGTCGCCAACTCCAATTCCTCGTTCCTGTCGTCGGCCTTCGTGAACGAGAACTTCGAGTTCTATCGAAAGTACCTGCGCGGCGCCAGCGAGCTGCAGCCGCGTTGGAAGCGATGCGTGCAAGACGTGGACGATCAGCTGGGGGAAGCGCTGGGGCAGGAGTACGTGCGCAAGACGTTCTCACCCGAGTTGAAAGCTGCGACTCTGAAGATGACCCTGGAAATCGAGGACGCGATGGCCATGCGCATCCAGCAACTGGACTGGATGAGCCCGGCCACCAAACAACAGGCGCTGAATAAGCTGCACTCCATCCGCAACAAGATCGGCTATCCCGACAAGTGGCGCGATTACAGCTCGGTCAACATCGTGGCCGACGATTTCTTCGGTAACGCGCGGCGCGCCACAGAATTCGAAAACCATCGCGAGTTTAACAAGGTAGGCAAGCCGGTGGACCGCACCGAGTGGGGCATGACGCCTCCCACCGTCGACGCCTACTACGACCCGCAGATGAACGACATCAACTTCCCCGCGGGTGTGCTGCAGCCGCCGCTCTACGACGCCAAAATGGACGATGCGCCCAACTACGGCGACACCGGTTCCACCATCGGACACGAGCTCACGCATGGCTTCGACGACGAAGGGCGGCAGTATGACGCCAAGGGCAACCTGAAAGACTGGTGGACGACGCAGGATGCCGCACAATTCGTCAAGCGTGCCGATTGCGTTGCCGATCAGTATGCGCAATACACCATCGTCGACGACATTCACATCAATTCCAAGCTGACCGAAGGCGAAGACATCGCCGATCTGGGCGGAACGATCCTCGCCTACATCGCCTGGAAAGACGCGGACAAGAACATGCAGCTCAGCGATCGCGATGGGCTGACGCCGGACCAGCGCTTCTTTGTCGGGTTCGCTCAGTGGGCCTGCGAGAACGACCGTCCCGAGGACCTGCGCGCGCGCGCCATCACCGACCCGCACTCGCCTGCGAAGTACCGTGTCAACGGCGTGGTGGTGAACATGCCGGAGTTCGGCCCTGCTTTCCACTGTAAAGCCGGGTCTCCCATGGTGAAGCCCGCCGACAAAGTGTGCAAAGTGTGGTGAGATGATCCACCTGGCCGGGTAAAAGGGCCCGGCCTTTTGCGTGGAATCCTTCGATCACAATTTTCATCCGATCCCGTATCGTCCCCGGGCGTGGGGCACCGCTTTGCAACGCGTGCTCCACGTCTCTGCTCTAAGCCATCTGACAACCCGGACGGACCTGCCGCCGCAAGCTGCGGCCCGCAACCGTCCGCAAAAATCAATGCAAAAGCAAAAATCTTTGGAGGACAAGATGCCGCAAGAGCGCGTTGTGAAGGAAGGCGATGTCACGCAGCGGGTCGGAGTGGAAGTGATTCGCGCGCGTGGCGTCGATGTCGAGAAACTGATTCGTATGCTGATCGCCAATGCGGCGGCAGAGTTCGCCAGCACCTACTACTACTACACCATTCTGCGCATGCACCTAGCGGGGCACGAAGACTACAAGGAAATTTGCGAAGACGCGCGCCTGGAAGATCGCGCACACTTTGAGCTGATCGTGCCGCGCATTTACGAGCTGGGCGGCGAGCTGCCCAACGACCTGCCGGCCTTTCATGACCAGGCAGGCTGCCGCGCGGCCAAGCTTCCTGACCCTCCCACCGCCGTCAACATCCTGACGCTGCTGCTGGAGTCGGAACGCTGCGCGATTCGCAGCTGGATCGAAATCTGCGACATGACGATAGGCAAGGACCCGCGCACCTACGACATGGCGTCGCGTATTCTGAACGAGGAGATTGAGCACGAGGCCTGGTTTATCGAGCTGCTGGCGCACGAGCGAGATGGCAAGTCGATCCCCGGCGGCCACTTCCGCCGCGGCGAGCCCGGCCACGCACCCTATAGCAAAAACGCTTCGTTCTACATCGGCAGCTAGAGACGAAGCAACGCATTCACCAAGGAGGCACGGAGGGCACGGAAAGTCTTCGATCAAAACCCTCCGTGATCTTCGCGCCTCCTTGGGATGTTTATTTCGATGTGCTTGTGGAAAAGGGACTTCGAGAATGCAGTTACCTCCGCGATCCCCTCACAAGTGAAAGCACTACACTCTGCCAAAATCACTTAACATCACGCTGCTGACGCCGACGGGTGAACGGGTTATCCAGGCGAACCCGGAAGAGCACATCTGGGACGCGGCTTTCCGGCAAGGCGTGACGCTGCCAGCGCTTTGTCATCAGGGCTGGTGCCTGACCTGCGCCGGCCGGCTGGAAGGGCCGGGAAAGGTCGATCAGACGGATTCGCTGGCGTTCTTCGAACCGGACCGGGCTGCTGGTTTCGTACTCTTATGCACCGGGAAGGCGTGCTCGGACGTCACCATCCGAACCGAACAGGCGACGGAAATGCGCAAGCATCGGCTGCGGCATCGGCTGCCGGCTCCGTATTCGCAGGGCCTGACGCCGTAATGCAGTTTTTCTTATCAGGTAAGTCGTAGGCAGGCCTCAGCTTCGGCGAGTACGACAGCGCCGAACGTCTTCGCCATTACGCCTCACTACTCCCGTTATCGCCAGTGCCGTTACGCACGCGGATCAGCACGCAGGTCGAGTTGTCCTCGCCGCCGCCCTCATTGGCGGCTGCGACGAGCGTGTCGCACGCGGCCTGCAGCGAGGGGAGCTGCAGCAGGATACTGCCGATCTCCGAGTCGTCCACGTGCCGCAGCACGCCGTCGGTGGTGAGCAGCAGCATGTCGCCGCCTTGCGCGGGAAATTCGCCCAGATCGGGGAGGGTGCTTTCGTCGGTACCCAAAGCGCGGGTGATGATGTTTTGCGCCGACGAGTGCTTGGCCTGCTCGAGAGTGATCATTCCCCGGCGCACCTGCTCCATTACCAGCGAGTGGTCCTCGGTCAGCTGCAGCAGCTGGCCTTCCCGAAACAGATAAATTCGGCTATCGCCGACGTTGGCGATGCTGAACAGTCCATCCGAGAAGCGTGCCGCCACCAGGGTGGTGCCCATGCCGGAGGTGTTCTTGTGCTCTTCGGCATAGTCGAGTATGGCGTCGTTGGCCTTCCGGACGGCCTCGGCCAGCAGCCGCGCACCCGGCGGAGCGTCCTCCAGGTAGTCGTGGTTTCCATTGTCGGGCTGGAGGTTCCGGAAAAAAGAGAGCACGGTATCGACAGCGATGTGGCTGGCGACCTCGCCGGCCGCATGTCCCCCCATGCCATCGCAGACAACGAAGATACCGAGCTGTGCGTCGTATCCGAAGTGATCTTCGTTCGACGGGCGGACGCGTCCCACATCGCTGCGTCCGGCCACTTCAAGTGAAAGCGACATGCGGGCAACAGTGTAACCCGTTCCGTGCAGGGCGGCGAGTCCCTAAAAGTGGCTTGTCGTTAGCACATGATATGTCCGGTTGATTTAGCACATGAGATGTCCGCTTTGCAGGCGGCGA
>DASRGM010000113.1:0-3608 GCA_035651035.1 Terriglobales bacterium | reverse complement strand
GAACTTTATTTCCGTCGGCGCACTGACGCATTCGGTCGATGCAGTGGATCTGAGCATGCGGATTAGCCCGGCCTAGTTGACTCCTCGCCCCAGTCACAGGCGCTGGGTTATGCCGCCAGACGGCAAAACTTCAAGCAGCATCGTTCTGAGCGAAGCGGGCCGCGCCGTCGCGGAGTCGCAGGACCTCGATTGCATCCATGGCCCCCAGAAACTAGGCTTTCGTCGCGCTCTCCCGCATAATCTCCTCATCACGCCTGTGCCTCCAACTCGCATCGACACGCGCGCCTCCTCGCCCACGGACGCGCGACTGGGCCGCATTGTGCGCCTGCTCAGCGATAACGCCACGGTCGTGATCAGCGGGCAACGCATCGCAGAGCAGCTGGGCACTTCCCGCTCCGAGGTCTGGCGGGCGGTACAATACCTTCGCCAGCTCGGGGTGCAGATCACCGGACACCTCGCGACTGGGTACCAGCTCATGGCCGTCCCCGATCTCCTGTTGCCTGACGCGCTCAGTCCGATGCTGAGTGGCACGATTTTCGGCTCGCACATTCGCCACTACTTCAGCATTGGGTCGACCAACGTGGCCGCGATGCAGGCGGCCGCCGAAGGCGCGCCCGAAGGCGCAGTGTTCCTCGCTGAAGAGCAGACCGCCGGCCGCGGCCGCGGCGACCACACCTGGGATTCGGCCGCGTCGCTCGGCATCTATTGCTCCGTCGTGCTGTGCCCGCAGATGTCTCCGCTGGACGCACTCTTCCTTTCGCTGATGACCGGCCTTGCGGTTGCAGACGCCGTCGAACACACAACCGGTTTGCATCCCGACTTGCGCTGGCCCAATGATGTGCTGCTGAATGGCCGGAAATTCTGTGGCGTTCTGACCGAAATGAATGCCGAGCCCACGCGCGTGCGCTACGTCGTGATCGGCATCGGCCTCAACGTGAATCACGAATCGTTCGCGGGCGAGCTGCACCCGATCGCGACCTCGCTCCGCATGGAGAGCGGACGCGAGTGGTCGCGCGTGGCGCTCACCGCGGCCCTGCTAAAATCGCTCGACGCGCATTACCGCAGGCTGGCTGAAGGCCGGCCCGGCGAGCATGCCGAGATCATACGCAGTTTCGAGCAGCGCTCCTCCTGGGCCCGCTCGCGTCGCGTCGTGGTCGCCGACAACGGCTCCGGCTACGAGGGCGTGACCGAGGGGCTGAACGACCGTGGCTTCCTCATGCTGCGCGTTGGCGATCAGCTGCGGACGGTGCTGTCGGGCAACGTTCGCGCCGCGGATGGGACATAGCTCATGCTTCTGGTCCTCGATGTCGGCAATACCAATACGGTGCTGGGCGTGTTTGACTCTCCGAGCACCGGCGGAGAAACCAGCTACGGCCCGCTGCTGGCGCACTGGCGTGTCTCCACCGCCAAAACGCAGACGGTCGATGAATACGGCGTGCTGTTTCGCAATCTGTTTGCGATGAGCGGCATCGAATTCACCGCCGTCGATGGCGCCGTGATCTCGTCTGTCGTGCCGCCGCTGGATACCACGTTGCGCGAGGTCTGCGAGCGCTACTTTCACTCCAAGCCGCTGTTCATCGAGCCGGGAGTGAAGACCGGCATGCCGGTGCACTACGACAATCCCGCCGAAGTAGGCGCCGACCGCATCGTCAACAGTGTGGCTGCCTTCGAGAAGTTTGGCGGCCCGTGCATCGTCGTCGACTTCGGCACCGCAACCACCTTCGATGTCGTGTCGAAGAGCGGCGAATACCTGGGAGGAGTGATCACGCCGGGTATCGGTGTCTCGGCGGAGGCCCTGTTTGCACGCACCGCGCGGCTGCCGCGCGTCGATATTCGCAAGCCGCCGCGCGTGCTGGCCACCAATACCGTCAACAGCGTGCAGTCGGGCCTCTATTACGGCTATCTCGGGCTGATCGATGGGATTCTCGAGCGGCTGATCGCCGAGCTTGGGGAAAACGTTGCGGTGGTGGCAACCGGCGGTTTGGCGAGCCTGATGGGCGGCGGCTCCAAGTACATTCGCGAAGTCGACGACCTGCTCACGCTGGATGGCTTGTGCATCATCTATGAGCGCAATCAGGCGCATGGCAAACGCCGCGGGGAGCACGACGGGAACAGCGAGCATGCCCCGGCGCGTGAGAGCAAGGCCGTCCGCAAGCGGGGGTGACGTGAGTGCCGGGTGGAGCACTGCTTCAGCAGTGCATTGGAGCATTGTCATTCAGAGCGGCTTCAGCCGCTGAGGTAATTGAGGCGGGATCCCTCAGCCGCTGACGCGGGAATTTCCAATCCACTCTTTCTGCACGCCTGAAAGGCGCGCTCCACCCATGTGTCGTGGAAAACTACTTCAACTACTTCACCGAAATCGAGGATCACTTCCAGCGCCGGCGTGGCACCGTGCTGCTGCTTTCGCCACTCGATTGGGCGCTGATGGAGATGTGGAAAGACGCCGGCATCCCGCTCGAAGCCGTGCTACGCGGCATCGACACGACTTTCGAGAAGTGGGAGCGGAGGCCACGCAAGACGGGTAAGGTGAACGGGCTCGCCTTCTGCGCGCAGGAGGTGCTGGCGTCGGCCGAAGAGATAAAGGATGCGGCCGTCGGCGCGCCGCCCCAGCAGCATCGCGACAGCGGACTGGAGCGATCGGCGGTAGCCGCTTATCTGGCGCGCAATGCCGACGCCCTGGATCGGGCCGAGCTTCCCGGCTCCGCCGCCGCTCTGGTGAAGCAGACCGCGGTAACGATGCGCAGCCTGGCAGAATCGCTGGCCCACTCCGCCGTCCCGATGGAAGACCTGGAGCGCCGGCTGACCGTGGCGGAAGAGAAATTATTCGCGGCGCTGCTGGCTGCTACGCCGGACGACGCGCTATACAACGTGCGCTTAGAGGCCGATCGCGATCTGGCCCCCTACCGCCGCAACATGACCGCGCCGCAAATCGATCAGCTGCAGAAGCAATACATCCACAAGCGCCTGCTGGAGCAATACGGCGTGCCCAGGTTGAGCCTGTTCTATATGTGAGGAAGGCGGCACTTGGCAGTTGGCACTTAGCACTTAGCATTTGGCCAACCCGCCGCCCACCGCCATCGTACAAGCCAAGTGCCAAGTGCCAAATGCCAAATGCCGCCCTTCAGAACTGCGAATGCACGTACTGCTCGCCCAGCACCCTGCCGGCGGAGTCGAACCAGATCACCTCATATTTCGGTTGAAAGATGGAATACCAGTAACGGTACACGTACTCGTCGCTGCAGTTTTTGGGCACGGCGGTGAGCGACCCGCAGCTGCCTTCACTGCTGGGATCGCCCAGCAACTCGCGGACGATGTCATTGGTGTCGCCCACATTGACTTGCGGGGCGTTATCGCGAAGTCTCTGGTCGTGCTGGTAGGACCATATCCCGAGTATGACAATTCCGAGCGCGATCGCGATAAAGAAGATGCGAGTTGCCATTCAGTGGCCAGTGGTCAGTGGCTAGTGGCCAGTAAATCAGGCTGCCGTCTTCTTATCAACTGCCGCATCCAGCATCTTCCATGGGAGTGCGTGCTGGCCACTTGCCGCCAACTAGCCACTTTCCCCTGACCACTGACAACTGACAACTGACCACTGCCCTTGCCTCACT
>DASRGM010000112.1:0-5276 GCA_035651035.1 Terriglobales bacterium | reverse complement strand
TCGGCGATCCGTCGGGCCGCTCCACCACTCGCCCGGCGCTTACCCGCGAGCAGATCGACCAGAACGCCGAAACCTACAAAACGCAGGTGTTCAAGATCCTTGACCGCGAAAAAACCGAGGTGCGTTTCAACAGCGAATGGTTGGACAAGCTGGGCTATGAGGGCTTCATCCGCCTGGCGGCGAAGTTTACGGTCTCGCAGATGCTGGAGCGCGAGGACTTCCACAAGCGCTTTATGGAAGAGAGGCCGATCGCCATGCACGAGCTGCTCTATCCCATCGCCCAGGGCTATGACTCGGTCGCACTGGAAGCCGATGTCGAACTCGGTGGCACCGACCAGAAGTTCAATCTGCTGATGGGCCGCGAGCTGCAGCGCCATTACGGACAGCCGCCGCAGATCGTCCTCACCACGCCGCTTCTTGAGGGCACCGACGGCGTGCAGAAGATGTCGAAATCCTACGGCAACTACATTGGGATCACCGAAGCGCCCCAGGAGATGTTCGGCAAGGTGATGTCAATCTCGGACGAGCTGATGTGGCGTTATTACGAGCTGGTAACCGACGTCAGCATGGAAGAAATCGCGCGCATGAAGAGCGAAGCTGCCGCCGGCACGGCGCATCCCATGAAGTTGAAGCAGGAGCTGGGCAGGCGCATCGTCGCCGACTTTCACTCGCCCGCCGCAGCCGAGCAGGCGGCGCTGGACTGGTCGCGCATGTTTCAGAAAGACGAAGCGCCGGAAGACTTAGCCCTGCTCGCGATTGCACTGCCCGAAATCGCTGCTCCCAACGCCGCCATCAACGATGCCCATGCCCAAATCAAATTCGATAAGCTGCTCGCACGAGCCGGGCTGGCCACCTCGGTCACCGATGGGGTCCGCAAGTTAAAGCAGAATGCGGTGAAGGTTAATGGGGAGCTGCAGTCCGACATCGTCGGCAGCGTCCGGTTAGACGCCGAGTTCACCCTGCGGGCGGGTAAGAAGATGGTGAAGATCATTGTCCACAATTGAACAGCCGCGGGTGAGACCCTTTTCACTGCCGGGTATAGTCACAGGACATTCTGGCGTTTCTTCCGATCATAGATAGAAATGTCCAATTCCAGCTCTGCTATGAAGCAGGCCTATTTTTTGCGGCAAGGATAAACTATTGCTCTCCGTAGTTTTCGTTTCTGCAAGAGGTTGCAGTTGTCCGATCGAGTCTTGTTCACAATGTCAAAGATTTTTGTGTACCAAGCGCTCTGAATTCCTGTATTCACAGTTGGATCTCGTTTACTTAATACGGGGAAGTAAGATAAAAAAGAGCGCCTGAATGGCCGACAAACTGCTAACATTGCACATATCGTCATCCTGACCTCTGCATTCCCGTTGGCAACGTTACAGTTGTCCCGCGTTGCGCAAGCAGCTGAATGAGTGGTTTCTCTGCCTGGGATGATTTAGCCAGCCGATAGACCAACCAATTGAGGAGAATTGATTAATGAAGACACGTTTGACTGGCGTGTGCCAATTTCTGGCGCTCGCGCTCGTAGCAGCATGTGGCCTGGCGACGTTCGCCGTTGCAGAAGACACGATGCCCGCTCACCCACGCTTTGTCGTCATTCCTCCGAAGCCGGCGCTTCCGGGCCACGAAAATCCGACCGGCACACTGCAGGAGTGGAATGGTTCGTTTACATCCAATGGCACCAACTATCCCTTCGTGATGGTGGGTGCGGATCCCTCGACCAATCAGGGCGCCCTGATCACGACTTGGATCATCCCTGTAAAGCTGATCCTGTCGGACGGCTCGGTATGGGATCCTCTAGCCGGCGGTGCGTTCAGCCCTCTGGGTAGAACGATTCTGTCGCCAATCTTCGATAGCACCACGACCTATACGCAGGGCGGCGTAAATGTGGGCACCACGCAGTACATCGATGCCTTCCAGCGCGCCAATTTCTGGAGCACGGTGCAGAACAATCCGAACTCGCACTTGCTGCTGGGCGGCCCCACGTCACACATCACGGTACTGCCTGAGCTGGTGCTGAACGTTCCGGCAGCCGATGGCCATCAGGGCAGCGAGTTCGGCATAACCGTTGCGCTGGTCGACATCAACTACCTCGACAACCAATTCAATAATTACATCGCGCAGAACAACATCATCAACCCGACCGGTTTTCCCATCTTCGAGACGGCCAATACATACCTGACCGAGGGTGGCTGCTGCATCGGCGGCTACCATAGCGCAACTGGTGCGCAGACGTACGCGCATTTCACCTACATCACCACGCCCGGCGTCTTTTCGCAGGATGTTTCGGCGTTGTCGCATGAAGTAGGCGAGTGGGCGGATGATCCGCTGTATCCGCGGCAGAACAGCACCCCCTGCGGGATCCTGGAGGACGGCGATCCGCTGGAGAACGGCCAGCCCGGCCATCCCTTTGGCACCTGGGCCTATCAGCTGCACAACTTCACCTATCACCTGCAGGACCTTGTTACGCTGCGGTATTTCGGCGGCGACCCGAACGGGCCTGTGAATATGTTCTGGACATTCCAGGGCTACACAGGCATTACGAGAATTTGCCAGAACGGTTCTTAGTTCGAAGTGCCGGTTTGCTGGGCCCGCCTCGCCTGAGGCGGGCTTTTTTCTTGAGGCTTGAAATAAGCGCGGGTGCGGCCCTGCCCGCGGGTTGAAGGCAAGAAAATTGGCCGCCCTGCACGGCGGCCAATCCTTAGTCCAATCAGAAGAGACGAAAGGACATTCCAATTAATCCATTGGTAACGGAAATCGCGGTTGAATTCAACGCCACTGAGGTGCTGGGAGCTTGGCAGGTCAGTGTCCAATCGGCTGCGCTCCCGGACGCCTGACCGCCTTCTTCAACAGGAACACCACCGGAATGCAGGCGAAGCACACCAGCGCCATGTAGCGGAAGTCGTCCACGTAGGACCACAGCCGTGCCTGTGCGGTAAGCTCGCCACCGATTAGCGCGTAGGCCTTCTGCATCGCCTCCACCGGGCCGAATCCCTGGGTATACAGGTACTGCTCCAGCGCATGCACCTGGCTTTGGAAGGTCGTGCTGCTGGACGATAGCGAGTGCACCAGTTCGTTCTGGTGCAGCTGCTGGTGACGAGACACAATCGTATTCACAACCGAGATCCCAATACTGCCGCCCACGTTGCGGAACAGGTTATACAGGCCGCTGGCATTGCCGATCTCCTCGTTCTTCAGGCCGGCCACGGTGACCGCCGACAGGGGAACGAAGACCGACCCCGAGCCAAATCCGCTGAGAATGATGGCCCACAAGAACGACCACTGCGAGATGGCCAGGTTCACCTGGCCAAACCACAGGCCGGAGATGGCGAACATCAGGAAACCACTGGCAATGAGGAAGCGGTTGTCGATTTTGGCGGTAAGGATGCCAATGATCGGCATGGCCAGAATAGCGCCGATGCCGCGCGGGCTCACCGCCCATCCGGCGGCGTAGGCGGTGTAGCCCAGCAGCTCCTGATAGAAAAGCGGCAACAAGGTGATCAGCCCATAAAGGGCAGCTCCAAAGATAGCAATCAGCACACAGCCGAGCGCGAAGTTACGGTGTCGAAAGACGCGCAGGTCGACCAGTGGTTTATCGTGGGTGAGTTGGCGGATGATGAACGCGACAAACGTGATCACCAGCAATACAGAGGTCCAGCGAATCCAGTTAGCACCGAACCAGTCGTCTTCCTGGCCCTTGTCGAGGATGATCTGCAGCGAGCCCAGCCATACCGCCAGCAATCCCAAGCCGATGCCATCGATCCTGCCGGGCTTTGCATTCGCAATGTATGGCGGATCCTCTACGAAGCGCATGATCAGCAATATCGCGAGGATGCCGATTGGGATGTTGATGTAGAAGGCCCAGCGCCAGGAATACGTATCGGTGAGGTAGCCGCCGAGCGTGGGACCGAGTACGGGCGCCACCACCACGCCGAGGGCGAAAACTGCCAGGGCCGCGCCGCGCTTTTCCGGCGGAAAGCTCTCCAGCAGGATGGCCTGGGACAATGGCTGCAGCGCGCCTCCTCCCGCTCCCTGGACGGCGCGCGCGATCAGGATCATGCCCAGGCTCCAGGCTGCGCCGCAGGCAAACGAAGAGACGGTGAAGATGATGATGCAGGTAACCAGAAATCGCTTGCGGCCGAACTTCAGTGAAAACCATGTGCTGGCCGGCAAGACCACCGCATTCGCAACCAGGTAACTGGTCAGCACCCAAGTGGCTTCGTCATTGGTGGCTGACAGGCTGCCGGCGATGTAGGGAAGTGCAACCGAAGCGATGGAGGTGTCCAGCACCTCCATAAACGTGGCCAGCATCACGGAGACGGCAATCAGCCACGGGCTGGAGACCGGCCGGCTCAACGACATGCCGCCGGCGCCGGCCATGGTTGTGCTCGCCATTCCTCTTCCTTAGCGGGTGCCTTGGCTGATCGCAAGTACCAACCGGCGAATGCATACAAGATGCTTCAAACTCAGAGAACGATTCCTTCGGACATGACAGGACGCGACGCTTTTCTCTGTCACCTTTTGTCGTACTTCCCTACGGGCGCAAGGCGCACTATTATGCCGAGAGAGTGGCTTGCGGCAACAGCGGAGGAATGCTGCCCGTTCCGCCGCCGTCGCGCAACCCATGGGTACTCTGAGCCAGGACTTCCGTTACGGACTGCGAATGCTGCGCAAGAGTCCGGGCTTCACGGCTGCTGCGATTGTCACGCTTGCGCTGGCCATCGGCGCCAATACAGCCATCTTCTCGGTGGTTTATCCCGTGCTTCTGCGGCCGCTGCCTTTCCGCGACGCAGACCGGCTTGTCACCATCGGAGAGAGCCGCCACAAAACGGTCTGCTGCTCCTATAGCGCTTCCTATCCCGATTTCCAGGACTGGCGCCGCAACGCGAAAAGCTTCGAATCGTTGGCGGGATATTCTCCCGACACGTTTACCGTGACCGGCAATGGCGAGCCTAAGACCATGTTCTGCGCCATGGCCACCATCAATTTCTTCTCGACCCTTGGCGTCTCGCCTATGCTGGGACGCGACTTCGCGCCGGGCGAGGAGTTACCCGAAGGCTCCGGACCTGCAGTTGCCATACTGAGTTACCGATACTGGAAGAGCGACTTTGGCGGCGATACCAACGTGATCGGACGCGTCGTTCATATGGACGATAAGCCGGTCACCATCATCGGCGTGCTGCCGCGCGATTTTGAGTTCACCCCGGCGGGGATCGTTCCCTTCTGGGTGCCGCTGCACCTGAACCCGTATGAAACCACGGCACGCAACGCCCGCTGGCTGAATG
>DASRGM010000111.1:0-41753 GCA_035651035.1 Terriglobales bacterium | reverse complement strand
TCCGCCAGCGACTTCAACGGAGTCATGACCGTGTAGGTCCCGAGGGTACCGCCGTAAACCAGATGGAACATCGCCCAATGCGCTTCGGGACTCGCCTTCTCGTATGCCGCCTTCACCATCTTCACCGCCTCTTCCCATTCTTCGCCGTGGCCGGGCTTCACGCGAAAGACCTGGATCTCCATGTAGCGCATGCGCGGTATGTCTACCGGCGCGCGCAGACTCATCTCGTCGTTGTAGACGAAGACAGCCTGGTCCGTGGCGTCCAGCAGATTGCCGTCGGCCACCGCTGCTTGATCCAGCGCACTGTTCAGTGCCGCGTTCTTCATCATGCCGACTGTGTCCTTTTCCCAGCCCTCAAGCGAGTCATAGCCGGTGAAGAACAGCGACCGGTTCTTGCCCGACAGAGAATTCATGGCGACGTAATGTACCGGCCAATTGGCCTTGCTCATCGCCTGAACGAACGCGCTCTCGGATCTCTCATGCACTGCCCCGCCATGTCCCGGCTTCACGAACTCGCGGCTTATGACCAGCACCTTGGGCGGCGGATGTAGTCCTTGCGATTCCTGTCCAAACGCAAGCGCGCAGAAACTACAGCTCAGAAGCAGCCCCAAAATCACACCCACTGCTCTCTTCATGAAAATCTCCTCCCCGCTAGTAAGGAATTGACCCTTCAGATGAGTCCCGTTTGCTGTGTATGTCGGAAATTGCAACAACAATCTATACCACGCAACTCTGGATGGTGAAGATGTTGACCTGACATGCGAACAGAGACACGCTGCCTGGACCTCCGCGCCACGTGCTCCGACCGGGATCTCAGCAGCGGGTCAGCAGGCGCGCGTTCTGACGCCTAAGGCCAGGACCGCAGAATCCTCAGGTCTGTGGAAAACTTTGTGGAAGACAGGATATAGCGAGGGACAGGAACCTGTTGTTTCAGGTATTTGCGGAGATTGCTCACGCCGTGTTGCACAATCCAGAGCTAGGATAATCAATGGCTTAGAGAGAGTGTCGTATTCCGGGCGGGGATTCACGTCAAGTCGAAAAGCAGGAACTTGTCTCGGGAGTTTTGCACATTAGCAAGGGCGCAGGCCTATATCTCCACTTACGCTCCCGAGCCCCCCTCAAACACCTTTTGCATGTCGTAGGGATACACGCGGAACAAGCTGTAGCTGATGCCGGTATCGGAATACTGGCGGAACAGCAAGTCGCCGCGCCCGTTGGCGTCGGCATCGACGGCGTCGATGATTTCCATGCGCGGAAAGGCATCGAGGTGATTGCTGTCGGTCACTGAGCTGAAGATTTTGATTGGCGTCCCGTTAATGTCTTCGCGCGCAACGAATGTTATAAAGTAATCGAAAGCGCCGCCACCGAAGGCCTTGCCGTTGGCCACCGGAAGTTTGCCGGTGAATACCAGGGTGGGGGAGTTGCTGAACTCCAGGTCATAGGCACGAAGATCGAAGTCGCTGATTGCCGCCGCCTTGGGCAGCGCCGCTGTGTGACGCGTAGCGATGAACTTCTGGATCTCCTCTAGCGCCAACGCGCTCATCTGCTCCGTCTTCGCCGTGCGCTCTTCGGGATTCATCGCATAGAGCAATGAGCGCGTCTCGAAATGGCTGGCGTCGGAAACGGCAGGAAATGACTTGGTGACTGTCATCAAGCTGCCGGCAGCCTTACTCTGCGCCGGCGTCGGCGCACTCTCTGGAACGGAAGCAGGGATGCTCGCCGATGCCCCTGGCTCCGGCTTGCCTCGCCGCAGCACTGGACGATTGGGATCGTTTTCATCCGGCGAAGCGGCGCGAGTAGATACGCTATCCGCAGTTGCCGGCGCGGGCGATGATGTTGAACTGGACGATGATGACGTCACCGGGGCAGGCTCCGACGGCTTTTTCAGCGTGGGGCGATTGGGATCCTCTTCCGCTGGCGATGGCGCGCCGGACGAAGCCGTACTCGCGCTGCCGCTCCCGTTCGAGTTGCCGGAGCCGGCGCCCGCTGAAGATGGACTCGATCCCGGACGACGCAACGTAGGCCGCTCGTCATCGGGATTCGCCGTCTTCGGCTTCGCCTTCGGCTGCTTGGCCGCTTGCGCCGCCAGCTTTTCATCGAGCGCCTGATGCGGCTTCCACTTTCCTGCGGCGATCCAGTTTCCCTTCATCTCCTCCGGCGTGGTGATCGTGAACAGCCCCAGCGGCTCGCCATAGTTAGTGGCCTCATACACTGTGTCGGGTTCGACGGCCATAGGCGCCGGGTTCGCGCCGTACAGGCTTGCATCGTAGAAGCGGTCGTCGATCCACAGCGCTATCGGCACCAGCCGTGCCGCGCCACCGGGCAGGAACTCGACCACCGCAATCGCCCGCGGGCCGTGCTTCGACTTCTTCGCGGCAACCTTCGACTGGTTGTCGCTATTGGATGATGCGTCCTCGTGCGGCCGCTTCAGCACTTGCGAGGAAGCAGCCGCTGTAAGCAGCACCGCAACCAGCAACAGCACGATCACGCGACTCAATAACGCTCCAACCCGGCCCCCCCGTTCTGAACCGGAGGTTTCGATAGAGCGCGAACTCGTGTATGAATAATGCATGCCCGACATCAACTCAAAAGCTCCCGACTTCACTTTGCCCGACGAAAACGGAAACCCCGTCTCGCTCGATCAGTTTCGAGGCAAGAATGTCGTCCTGTTCTTCTATCCCAAAGCCAACACCCCCGGTTGAACGCTGGAGGCGCGCGGGTTCCGCGACGCATATTCCAAGCTGCAAAAAGCCGGGCTGGTCGTCCTCGGCATCTCGCCGGATACTCCAAAGGCGCAATTCAAGTTTAAGGAAAAGGAGGCCCTGCCGTACACCCTGCTGGCCGACGACAAAAAAGAAGTCGCTAAGAAGTTTGACGTGCTGAAAGAGAAAAACATGTATGGAAAGAAGGTCATGGGCATCGTGCGCACTACGTTCCTTATCGGCCCCAAGGGTGAGATTACCCACATCTTCTCGCCCGTCCAACCTGAAGGCCATGCCGAAGAGGTCCTTGCCGAGGTGAAGAAGCGAAGTTAGGATCAGGCTGCTGCGCGACTTCCCTCAGTTCGCCAGCCGCCGTACCTTGCGCGTGTAGCCGCTGAGATCCGCTTTCAGCGTCAGCTCCAGGCTGGCGCCGCGACGCGGGTCGTACACCAGGGCGGGACGAAAGCACACCACGCAGTAGTGCCTCGGCCGGCGAACACTCTCGTACACGATGCCGTTCGAAGCATCCTGCAGAAGCCGGCGGGCAAGCGTCTGCGATGCGGCGTAGCACTGAGGCAGCGGCTCCGGCTGCAGGAAGTCAGCAAACTGCTCCCGCGGCTGCAGTACGTGGAACTCGGCGCGGAAGTCCGCGAGCCAGTCATCATAGGTCGTGACTTCCAGGTCAGGCCGCTGCTCCGGCAGCTCCGGCACCACGATCTCGGCCAGCCGACGCGCCTTATGATAAGCGACCTCAGCGATTGAAGTGTTCAGCTCATCGGCTGCGTACCAGGCGCCGCGCGTAGGGTCGTTGAAGCGGCCGCCGAAGGCGCCGGCGTGGGTAAAAGCGGCATTGACGATGTGGGCGCCGGGAACGCCGTAGACCAGCTCGTGAATGCCTATGCCGACCAGCCCATGCTGTTCGCCCTGGACGCGATCGTTGGTCACCCCGTCCAGCAGGATGATGTCCTCGAGCATCGCATCGTTGTCGATGATCTCGCTGAGAACGGTCTCCTCGCGGCTGTAACGCGAGGGAATCAGACGGTGCATGCCGCGCTGCTGAAAAGAGCGCCGTTGCGGAAGCGCGGCGTCGCCGGCCTCCTCTTCCGGCCATTCAGGCGACTGCTGGCGGTACGTCGGCTGCGATTTCGAGCGGGTCGGACTTGTCATCGCCCGCCGCGCCACGCGTCGAGCATGCGGCGGACCTCCAGCATGCCGGGTTGTCCGTAGCGAATCATGAAGTCGACGGGAGCACGGCCGGCAAAGAGTGCGCCGCGGTTGCCCAGCCGCACCCAGCGGTCAGCCCAGGCATTGCTGAAGTAGATGTGCAGCGCTTTGTACACGCCGATGACGAGCGAGATGCGGACCAGCGTGTCCTGGCTGAGCTTCTGCGCGTCGGGATTGGCGCGCCAGACATGGAATGTGGAGGAAGCGATGCCGCCCAGCAAAGCGCGTGCCTGGCTTTCGCTGAGTCCCCACTTCTCGCAGATCTTGAGATAGGCGCGAATGGCGGCGGGGCTCAGCCGTTCGCGTTCCGCCGCATCGGTCAGGTCAGCGGCTTTGTCGAATTTATAGCCGGGAGCGACCTCGGGGCCGACGGAAGTCAGATGGACAAGCGGCAGTTCTTTCATTCGCGATTCCGAGAGCTATTTTGTACGATTTCGGAAGACGAACGCAAGTACCATTTTGGTTCACTGCCTCAGCGCAGGCAACAGCGCGCAGAGCACGGCGCACCCTAGATCAAACGCTCCGGACAAGGACGCTCTGCACAAATGGCAACTTGGAGGTAAAGCTCCGTCTCCTCTGCGCCGCTGTAGTGAACTATCCACCCGCCTTGTTTTCCAGCGGTACGATGACCGAGCCGATTCGGCCTGTGCCATTATCGCGAAGCACGTACTTCACCGCCTGCGTGCCTGCACTCTGCGGCTGGTCGGTGAAGGTCCAGCCCTTCACTAGCGCGGTTTGAGTCTGCTGCTCATTAAGGTTCAGGTGCACCACGCGCAGGTCGGCCGCAGGTTCGCCCTTGCTGGTCAATGGGACGCTGACGATGTCGTAGCTGAGCTGTGGATGACCGGGGGCGAGGAGAATGCTGCGTGCGGGCACGATGATGCGCATGGTAAAAGGCGCGGAACCGACCGCTTTGACCGCATCACTGTTCGCCTGGCGCTCCACGGCGAAACCAATTCCTGTGTAACCGATGTGGGCATTGGCAGCATCGCGCAGCGTGCGGTCGACTTCCTTCTCGGAAGGCGCGGTCGTCGCCGCGAGATAGTATGTATTGCGCGAGCGCACCGAGCCTTTCTCATTTGCCAGCTTCACCTCCAGCTTGTGCCAGCCCGGCTTACGCTCCTGCTGAGGCACGTAGAAGCCCAGCAGGTAATAGCTCGAGCTGTCGGCGATAGCTTCGTCGATGCAGTCCTTCAGCCCGGCGTTAGCCGTGCATGACTTGCCTCCCGTACTGGCCGAGAGGACCTTAATGGCGTCGTCCTGGTAGTCGCCGGGCTGGATTGTCTGGCCGGGACCGTAGATCATCGCCACCGTAGCTCGCGTGTTGGCCGCCTGCTGAAATCCGGTTGCCTGGTAGGTGCGGTCGAGCTTCAAACCCTTGATATCGACCCCGTAAATCGCGATATTAGCGTTGTTGAGCGCGCGGAAGGCAGAATCGTAGTCTGAGAGGAGCTCAGAGTCGCCATTGAAAGTAGCGTTGACGCCCGCGCCTCTGACCCTGACCCCGCCGGCGAATGGATCGTAGACCAGTGTCGGCATTCCACCCGTGATCCACACCACAGACTTGCGTCCCGGCACTCCGGCATAGGCTTGAGCAATCTGCATGAGCGCGGTGAGCGTCGCGCGCGCCGCGATCTTCTGCCGATACGAGCCGTAGATTTGCGTTTCGTTGAAGGCTGCAATCAGTGAGTTGTACTCAGCAATCGGCGACAGGTTTCCCTTGAACTGGTCTTCCGTGACGATGCGGTCCAGCATCGTTTCTTCGGCGGAATCCTTATCCGTCGAGCCCTGCACGTGCTTCAGCGCTTGCGTCAGCACGGCCGGGTCGGAGCTGAAATTGTGAATCTGTTGCAGGCCATCCTTGGTGATTGCAACCAGCGCGAAGTGCTGGCTGGGTAACTGGTCCTGCAGATATTTCACCAGCTCGCGCCGGGCCCGCGCCTGGTCCTCAAACGAGGTGTTCACCAGGTCGATGGCGAGGATGAGGATCTGGTCCGGCATGCCGTCGTTGGGCACGCTGAGGACCATATTTGGCGGCGTGGGCGTTGGAGTCCGCGGCGAGGTGCTCGCCGCCGTCCGCATCGTTTCTTCGAATACACTGATCTTCTGCGGCTTGCCGTCGCTGCGCACCACGAAATCAGCCTGCTTCAGGCCGAGCAGCGGCTTGCCGTCCTTGCCTTTCACCTGCGCCGGCACCAGCACAAGTTCGGTGGTCGAGCTGAGGGTCTCAGTTTCGGGCGCCGCTTGCTGTGCAGGCAGGACGGAGGCTGGCGACAACGCGCCGAGGAGGATCAAGACAGCCGTACTGCGGAACTTCATATCCGCTCCTTCGTCCAGCTTGCGATCAGGATGGAATCCTAGCGGGGAGCGACTGCTCGGTGCTAGCGAAAACGAGAGTAGATCAAAGCGGGAGGGGAGACAAGAAGGCGAAACATTTCGTAACAAATTGGCGATCGGCGAACGCTACAGCTTCTGCACGCGCTGCACATCGCGAACGCCCGGAAGTTTGCGCACGCCGGTAAGAATGCGTTCCAGGTGCTTCAGATCGGCGATATCGACGACAATCTCCACCGTGGCATTGTCCTCTACGGTCTTGGCGTCCATATTGCGAATATTAGTGTTGGCGTCGCTAATGATGGTCGCGATAGCCTTGACCATGCCGGGACGATTGTCGCAGGCCATGGTCAGCTTGACCGGATAGCCCCTCTGCCAGGTCGGCGAAGGCGAGGCATCGCGGGCCCACTCCACCGCAATTTGGCGTTCCGGCTCGAACATCAGGTTGTCGATATTGGCGCATGCCTTGGAATGCACGGCCACACCCTTACCGCGGGTCACGTAGCCGATAATCTCTTCGCCCCGTATTGGATTGCAACATCCCGCGCGATAGACCAGCAGGTCATCGTGGCCCTTGACCTTAATGGCCGAACTGTCGCCGCCGAAGACGCGCCGCACCACGCTGGTGAAGCCGCCGTTGCCGTTGTCCTCGGAGGGCTGCGCCGGAGGAGCATGGCCGGAGAACGACTGCGCCTCCTCAGCCGGAACTAGCCGCGCCAGAATGCTGCGCGCCGAGAACTTGCCGTAGCCGATCGCCGCCAGCAGGTCGTCCGGTTTGGCCAGGCCGTTTTCGTTGGAGACGCGCATCATATCTTCGTCATTCAGCGACTTCAGCGCGATGCGATACTTGCGCGCCTCCTTTTCGATCAGCTTGCGCCCGATCTCGATGGCGCGTTCGCGCTGATGCAAGTTGAGCCAGTGCTTGATCTTCTGCCGCGCACGGGAGGATTTGGTGAATTGCAGCCAGTCGCGGCTCGGATTGTGGCCCGGCTGCGTCTGGATCTCGACGATATCGCCTGAGCGTAATTTGTAGCGCAGCGCGACAATTCGCCCGTTGACCTTCGCCCCTACGCAGCTGTGGCCGACTTCGGTGTGCACCGAGTAGGCGAAGTCCACCGGGGTAGCATCGCGCGGCAGGATCACGATGCGCCCCTTGGGAGTGAAGGTATAGACCTCCTCGGGATACAGGTCGATCTTCAGCGTTGAAAGAAATTCCTTCGAGTTCTTGATGTCGCGCTGCCACTCGACTACCTGCCGCAGCCAGGCCAGCCGCTGCTCATCGCGTGCCGAAACTGGGCCGTCTTTGTATTTCCAGTGTGCCGCGATGCCCTCTTCCGCCATCTTGTGCATCTCTTCGGTGCGAATCTGCACCTCGAAGGCGTGCCCTTTCTCGGAGATAACGGTGGTGTGCAGTGACTTGTAAAAATTATTGCGCGGTATGGCGATGAAGTCCTTGATGCGTCCGGGCACCGGCCGCCACTGGTTGTGGATCAGTCCCAGCACCGCATAACAATCGGACTCCGCCTTCGTGATGATGCGCAGCGCCAGCATGTCGTAAATCTGGTCCACGGAAATGCGCTGCCGCTGCAGCTTCTGCCAGATGCTGTAGAACCGCTTGATGCGCGCCTCTACCCGCGCCTGGATCTTGTTCTCTTTCAGCTTCTGCTCGATGACCTCCTGCACCTCGGCGAGGAAGGCCTCGCCTTCCTTCCGGCGCTGCTCGATGGCGCTCCTCACCTGCTCATAGGCGATGGGATCGACATACTGGAAGGCGAGATCTTCGAGCTCGCCGCGGATTTTGCCCATGCCCAGCCGGTGCGCGATGGGAGCGTAAATGTCGAGGGTCTCGCGCGCGATTTTCTTCTGGCGCTCTGGCGAGAGGAACTTCAGCGTGCGCATGTTGTGCAGGCGGTCGGCCAATTTAATGAGCACGACACGGATGTCGTCCATCATGGCCAGCACCATCTTGCGCACGTTCTCTGCCTGCGCCTCTTCCGACGAAGCGAAGTCGATCTTGCTGATCTTGGTGACGCCTTCCACGATGTGCGCCACCTGCTCGCCGAACTCAGTCTCGATCTCCCCGCTGGTGACCGCGGTGTCTTCCACCGCGTCGTGCAGCAGCCCGGCGACGATAGCCGTTGTGTCCAACTGCATCTCCGCCAGAATGGTGGCGACCTGCAGGGGATGGACGAGGTACGGCTCGCCGGATTCGCGCGCCTGCCCTTTATGGTGTTGCTGGGAAAATTCGTAGGCTTTCTTGATGGGTGCGAGGTCTTCGTGCGGGCGGTAGGTGCGTATCTTGCGCAGCAGATCGCGGAAACGCGTGACCGTCAGCACGTTGGTCGCGATCTGTTGGCGCAAAGTCGCCATATCAAATTATACGACCTGCGCGGCAGCAGAAGTTGCGAACGGAAGGGCGAAGCGGGATCGTGAAGCGCTTCGGTAAGACGGGGCATGAGTCAGGGCACAAGCTCGTAGGCTGCCAAAAAAGTCAATGTAATCCTTTGCTCCGTAATGGATCGGTTTGGAATTTGTAGCGGTGGAAGAGCCGGGCTTTAGTCCGGCGCAACCACTAGCCATCGAGGGCGGCTTTAGCCGCGGCGACCGGGGCTAAAGCCCTTCCATCCTCGTGCTTTCGGCACGGCTGAACCGTGCCCTTCCACCGCTCAGATTTCAAACTGACCCACTACCCTTTGCTCGAGTAGTGCTGACCATCAGGCCTTCGGAAACGTGGACCACCAGGTCTGGGGTTAGCCGTCTAGGTACTTACTTCAGTCCGCTAGAATCGAGGCTGTTCGCGGTTAGCCGAGATGCACCCCTAAGCTTGAGGCCCGTCGAATCGTCGTCGCCGGATGCGGGCCCAAGAAGCGCAGCACCACCCGACCCTCGCTTGAGTTTTTCAGGAGCCTGCTGGCTCGCGCCGATTGAGCGATTATATTTGTCATTTCGAGCCGACCTGGTCGCGCCAGACAGTCGATAACGTGCGAATACTAATCAGCGGAGCTTCGGGGTTTCTGGGACAGAAGCTCACTCGCGCCCTGCAGCAGTCGGGACAGCAGGTGTCGGCACTGGTACGCCGGGAGCCGCATGGAGAGGAGCTCCGCTGGGACCCGCAGCTGCCTCTCGATCCCGCGAAGCTCTCCGGCTACGATGCCGTCGTACACCTCGCGGGCAAGAACATTGCCGGCCGCTGGACGGAGAAATTCAAGAGCGAACTACTTGCCAGCCGGGTTCAGGGGACGCGAACGCTGGCCACCGCTGCGGCCGAAAGCTATCGCCGCAGCGAGCAACCGAAGGCGTTTATTTCAGCTTCCGGCATCGGCTACTACGGTCATCGCGGCGATGAGCTGTTGACCGAAAAGAGCGCCGCGGGCACCGGCTTCCTAGCCGAGCTCAGCCGGCAATGGGAGGCGGCAAGCGTGCCCGCTAGCGAAGCCGGAGTACGAGTCGTCTGCTTGCGTATCGGCGTCGTGCTGGACCGTCACGGCGGCGCGCTCAAGCAGTTGCTGTTGCCGTTTCGCTTGGGGCTCGGCGGCCGGATCGGAACCGGTAAGCAGTATTGGAGCTGGGTGTCGCTGGAGGACGTGGTCGGTGTGGTCCTCTTGGCGCTGCGCGATGAGAGCCTGCGGGGTCCGCTGAATGTGGTCGCGCCCTCGCCGGCACGTAACGCCGAATTCGTCCACGCGCTGGGAAGCGTTTTACATCGCCCTACGATGTTTCCCTTCCCTGAATTCGCGGTACGCGCATTGCTGGGCGAAATGGGTCAGGAGCTGCTGCTTACCTCTGCTCGCGTTATTCCGAAGAAGCTGCAGGACCACGGCTACAACTTCGCGCATCGCGATGTGGAGAATGCACTGCGCGCGGCGCTACGTTAGCCGGCGTTATGCACTCGAGTTAGCGCCGCCGCCAATCCATTCGTACTCGCGGGCCGTATGAGAAGATGGCCGTCCGGAATCAACGCCGGCCGCCAGAGGCCCTATGGAGAGTAAGCGACGGGAAGTTTTCCTCACCGGAGGCACGGGATACATCGGCACGGCGCTGGCACGCGAACTGCTGCAGCGCGGTCATCTCGTGCGTGTGCTGGCGCGACCCGGTTCTGAGCACAAAGTTCCGGCCGGCTGCCAGGTGCTACACGGCGATGCGCTGCGCGCCGATACTTACGCTGCACAGGTCGCCCCCGCCGACACGCTGGTTCACCTAGTCGGGGTCCCCCATCCCAATCCAAAGAAAGCCGCACAATTCCGCAGCATCGATCTGGAGTCGTGCAGGCAAGCCATTAAGGCGGCGTCCTTGGCGCGCGTGCAGCACTTTATTTATCTCAGCGTGGCGCGCCCCGCGCCGGTCATGCAGGAGTACCAGATAGTGCGTGCTCAGGGCGAAGCGCTCATCACCGAGAGCGGCATCGCGGCGACCTTCATGCGCCCGTGGTACGTGTTGGGTCCGGGACATCGCTGGCCGGCACTGCTGGTGCCCCTGTATGCCCTGGCGCGTATCTTCCCCTCAACGCGGGCGGGCGCCGAGCGACTGGCGTTGGTGACCCTCGAACAGATGACCCGCACCTTGATCTGGTCAGTAGAAAACCCCGCGCCAGGGATTCGCGCCCTCGAGCCGTTTCACATTCGACGTGGCTTTGGCGACTCCATGCTGGCGCAGCCGCGAGTCGCGTCGGCGTAGTTGCTCAGGCTGCCTGGTTCGGACCTTCCGCGCGCCGCAGCCGGCGCTGCTTGCGCAAGCGCGTCAGCCACCAGATCCCCAAGCCTCCCGCAGCCATCGCTGCAATGGCGTATCGCAGATGATGATGGAATACCTCTCCCAGCAGCAGCCATATCTCCGGCCCATAACGGATGACGATCAACGACTCGATCGTGAACCGAATGAACCGGCCGAAAAAGATGGCTGCGAGAAAGCGGGAGAAGCTCATCTCGGCCACGCCCGCAGAGAGCACAAACAGCTTGAATGGAGTAGGTGGCGGCAACATCGAGGGCAGCATGACGGCCCAGAATTCGTGTCGCTCGAAGGAGGCGCGAATGCGCTCGAAGCGCGCCCGCCCGATGCGCTTCACCACGAACACCTCACCGCCTTTGTAGCCGATGAGGTAAATCAGGCTGCTGCCCAGCGCGGAGCCGACCGCCGCCATCAGGGCGTACAGCAAAAATTTTCGCGGGTTCGTCCAGGCGTAGCCGGCAACGATGGCGTCCAGTGGCATGCCGAACAGAGCGGAGTCGACGGCTGCAAATCCCAGCACTCCCCAGGCGCCCAGCGGCTTCAGCAGCGCCAGGATGAGCGCAGTCCATTTGGCGAGAAAGTGTTTCAAAGCAGTGGATAGTGGCTGGTGGTCAGTGGCCAGTGGTCAGAATATTGCTCGCGATCCAGCGAAACCACAAGCATCCATTCTACGTGAGAAAAAGCGCGACACCGCAAGCCGGCCGACGACGCTGCTGCCCACTGGTCACGGGACGTCCCTCCTATAATCTGTATATGCCAACGGCCGCCAAAGATCGCGACGTGCTGCGCCGCATCGACGCGCTGCGCGACAAGATTCGCTATCACGAGCACCGCTACTACGTTCTCGACAATCCCGAGATCGGCGATGCCGAATTCGATCGCCTGATGGACGAACTCATCGGGTTGGAGACAAAGCATCCCGAACTGATCACGCCCGACTCTCCTACGCAACGCGTCGGTGGGCAGGTGAGCGGGCAGTTTGCGAGCGTGCGGCATTCCACGCCGATGCTGTCCTTGGCAAAAACCACCAGCGAGGCCGAGCTCCGCGACTGGGAGCGCCGCGTCCACGACCTCACCGGCGTGACAAAAGTTGATTACGTCTGCGAGCTGAAGCTCGACGGCATGTCGATGGCGTTGCGCTACCAAGTCGGCCGACTATCGCTCGGCATCACTCGCGGCAATGGCACCGAAGGCGAAGACGTTACCGCGAACGTCCGCACCATCCGCAGCATTCCGCTGAACATCTCCGCACAGCAATTGAAAAAATCCGGGTTGCCCGAGGCATTTGAGTTGCGCGGCGAACTGCTGATGCCCAGTACCTCCTTCGTTCGCATGAATGAAGAGCAGGAAGAAAAAGGTCTGCCGCGGTTCGCTAATCCGCGCAACGCCACCGCCGGGACCGTGCGGCAACTGGATCCCCGCATCACCGCACGCCGCCGGCTCGACTTCTTCGCCTATGGCCTCTTAGTCGATGGCCGCACTATCTTCGACCGTCACTCCGAAGCGCTGCAGGCACTGCAGGCGGCAGGTTTCAAGGTCAATCCCAATCATCGGCTGGTGCACGGCATCGACGAAGTATGGAAGTTCATCGGCGAGTGGGAGGCCGAACGCGATTCGCTCCCTTACGAAACCGACGGCATCGTCGTAAAGGTCGACCGCATCGGCCTGCAAGAGGAGCTGGGCTATACCGGAAAGGCGCCGCGCTGGGCGATAGCCTACAAGTACGCCGCGCATTCGGGCGAAACGCAGATCGAAGACATCCAGGTGCAGGTGGGCCGCACCGGCAAGATGACGCCGGTAGCATGGCTGAAGCCCGTGCCCATCGGCGGTACCACCGTAAGCCGCGCCACGCTGCACAACATGGACGAAATTGAGCGGCTGGGTGTGCGCATCGGCGACTGGGTGCAGGTGGAGCGCGGCGGCGATGTTATCCCCAAAGTTGTTAAGGTGCTGGACGACCGCCCACGCGGGCGCAAGCATTTCCATATGCCCGAGCGCTGCCCGGTGTGCGGCGGCCACGTGGTGCGCGCCGAAGGCGAAGCTGACCACCGCTGCGTCAACGCCAACTGTCCCGCCAAGCTGCGCGAGAGTATTCGCCATTTTGCCTCACGAGGCGTGATGAACATCGAAGGCATGGGCGATTCGCTGGTGAATCAACTGGTTGAGACCGGGATGGTGAAGGACGTCGCCGATATCTACAGCCTTACCGAAGACAAACTGCTGCAACTGGAGCGCATGGGCAAGAAGTCGGCCGACAACATCCTGCGCGAAATCGAAAACTCAAAGAAGCTCACGCTGGAGCGCGTGATCTATGGCCTGGGAATTCGCTTTGTGGGCGAGCGTACGGCGCAGTTCCTCGCCGAGCACTTCGGCTCGATCGACGCGCTGATGAAAGCCAGCGAAGAGGAATTACAGGAAGTGAACGAGATTGGACCGAGCGTCTCGGCTTCGATCCGCGAGTTTTTCGATGAGCCCAAGAATGTCGCGCTGGTGAAGCGGCTGGCAGCTGCGGGCCTGAAGTTCACGGGAGAGAAGAAGCAGCGCGGCACCGCACTGGCCGGCAAGACATTTGTGCTGACCGGAACGCTGGAGCGCCACACCCGCGATCAGGCCAAGACGCTGATCGAAGACGCCGGCGGCAAAGTTGCGGGCTCGGTGAGCAAGAAGACGGACTATGTGGTAGCCGGCGCCGACGCCGGCTCGAAGCTGGACAAAGCGCGTCAGCTGGGTGTGGCAGTCATTAGCGAAAAAGAAATGGAAGAACTGGTGCGCGCGTAGATGCGACGGCTCATCGTCAATGCGGATGATCTCGGGCTGACCGCGGGCGTCAATCGTGCTATCGCTGAGGCGCACGAGCGCGGCATCGTCACCTCAACAACCCTAATGGCCAACTCGCGCGCCTTCACAGGCGCGAGCGAGTGGGCGCGATCCGCGTCGGGACGGCTAAGCGTAGGCTGTCACGTGGTGCTGATGGACGGCGAGCCGCTCCTTCCCACCGATAAGGTCTCCACGCTTCTCGATCGGGAGAGCAACCATGGCTCGCGCCGTTTTCGCGACAGCCTGAATGACTTCGTGGTCGCCTCCTTTCGCCACAAACTCAATCCGGACGAGATCGAAGCCGAAGCGGCCGCACAGATCGGACGCCTTCAGCAGTCGGGCATCCAGACTTCGCATTTTGACACGCATAAGCACGCGCACATGTTTCCCGCGGTGCTGCGCCCCTTACTTCGCGCGGCGAAGGCGCGTGGCGTTCCGGCCGTACGCAATCCTTTTGGCCAGGTATGGCCGCTGCCGCTCAGCAATCTATTGCGCACACAAAAGCTCTGGAAGCGCTTCGCGCAACTGAATGTGTTACGCAAGCTGGGCGGAAGCTTCCGCGCGGAGGTCGCCGCCCATGGCTTACGCACCACTGACGGCTCACTCGGCGTACTGGCCACCGGCTCGCTCGACCTGAAGCTGTTCGCGATGATGGTCCAGCACATGCCCGAGGGTACGTGGGAATTTGTCTGTCATCCCGGCTACAACGACGCCGAGCTCGACGGCGTACGCACGCGCCTGCGGCAATCGCGCGAGCAGGAGCTGGCGCTGCTTACCTCGTCCGAGGCGAAAGATCTACTGCGCGGCCGTGGCATCGAGCTGATCAGCTATCGTGAGTTGTGACTTCGCGAGTGGCGACCGACGGCTTCCCCCGCCAATGACATCGCGAATTAGAAGATTGTCAGCACTAGCGAACCGAGGAATCTGTTTCTCGTGACTCGGAAGTAAAGCAGATTCCTCGCTTCGCTCGTAATGACAATCTCCCGGCTCGGTCTGAGCCTTATTCCTACGCCGTGTCCTACAGCTCATGTAACCGTCATCCCACGCAGCGCCCGATTACAATGAATCAGAGTTCGTCTTCCTCATGAATCCTTTGGTCCTTCCTCAATCCAACTACGAAGAGTTCTTCGAGCGCATCACGCGGCTCTCGCTCGAATATTTGGCCAGCATTCCCGATCGTCCCAGCTTTCCCGATGTCAGTGCCCAACAACTTGCCGGTGCCTTCGCGCGCGAGCTGCCGGAGCACGGCGTTGGTGATGAGATCTTCACCGAGCTGGATAAGGTCATCGAGGGCTGTCGCCCCAACAGTCCTCGCTTCTTCGGCTATGTCTTCGGCTCGGGTGAGCCGGTGGCGGCCGCCGCCGACCTGCTGGCCAGCGTGCTCAACCAGAACACAACCGCCTGGCGCTCATCGCCCACTGCGGTAACCATCGAGCGCCTGGTGATCGGCTGGCTGGCCGAAGCCATCGGCTGCAAAGATTTCACCGGCACGCTCACCGGAGGCGGCTCTCCCGCCAACCTGATGGCGCTCGCCATGGCACGCGAGGCCCGCCTTCCCGCCAACGACCACGGCACAAAGCCTGGCACGGTCTACGCCTCCGAGCAGGTGCATATGTCGATCCCAAAGGCGGTCGCGCTGCTCGGCATCGGCAACGATCATCTGCGGCTCATCCCTTGTGACAGCGACTTCCGCATTCGCGTCGACCTGCTCCGTGATGCCATCGCGCGCGACGTGAAGAATGGCCTGGCGCCAATCGCCATCGTCGGCTCGGCCGGAACGGTCACGACCGGCAGCATCGACCCGCTCGCCGACTTGGCGACGATCGCTCGCGAATCGGGGGCATGGTTGCATATCGATGGCGCCTATGGCGCGCTCGCGGCCCTGGTACGGCCCGGCGACTTCGTGGGCCTCGGCGAGGCCGATTCGCTTTCGCTCGATCCGCACAAGTGGCTCTATCAGCCAGTGGATTGCGGCTGCCTGCTTTATCGCGATGCGGAGGCCGCGCGCCGCGCGTTCTCCCATACGGGCGACTACGCCAAGTCGTTGCTGGACGATCCGGTCGAGAGCTTTGCGTTCTTCGAAGAATCGCTGGAGCTGTCGCGGCGCTTCCGCGCGCTGAAGCTATGGCTCTCGCTGCGCTATCACGGGCTGGAGAAGTTTCGCGCCGCGATTGCCGACGATCTGCAAAACGCGCAATATCTGGCGGAACTCATCGCACAGCGTCACGAGCTCGAATCGCTTGCGCCGGTCCCGTTGAGCGCGGTTTGTTTCCGCTTTGTTGCGAAGCGCCCTGCAGTTGATCTGGACGCTCTCAATCGCGCGATTTTACAGCGCATTGTCCTCCGCGGAAGGGTATTCTTATCGAACGCCAGTATTCACGGCAGCTTTGCCTTGCGCGCCTGCTTCGTCAACCACCGCGCCACTCGTGAGGACGTCGCCGCCATTGTCGACGAGGCGCTGGCGGTTGGCGGAGAACTGGAATTCGGGGCCGAATCATAGGATGCTGTCCTTCTCTCAATTTCTATCGACAGCGCGCGATGGCGATATCCTGACCACCGCGCCTTGCCGCGCCGACCTTGCCGGCGGCACCATCGACATCTGGCCGCTGTACCTGTTTCATCCCGGCGCAGTCAGCGTGAACCTTGCGCTGGAAATCCTGACCGCTTGCCGCATCACTCCGCGTCAGGACCGCGAGATCCATCTGCAGTCGCACGACACGGGACGCGCCGAGCGCTTCGCGAATCTCGACGAACTGCTGACGGCTCCCGCCTACGCCAACCCGCTCGCGGCCTATCTTGTTCGCTACTTCCAGCCGCGCGAGGGTTTTGTGCTCGAAACACATTCCGAGTCGCCGGCCGGTGCGGGCATCTCCGGCTCTTCGGCGCTGATGATCGCGGCCACCGCCGCGCTGGCACGCTTCACCGGCCTGCAGCTGGAGTTGGAGCAGGTTCGGGTGATCGGGCAAAACGTCGAGGCGCAGCTGATCCGGGTGCCCACAGGTTGCCAGGATTACTATCCGGCACTGTACGGCGGCGTCAGCGCAATCCATCTGGAAGTCTCAGGTATACGGCGAGAGGAAATTTCTGTTTCCGCAGATGACATCGATTCGCGTTTCGTGCTCTTCTACACCGGGGCGCCGCGGCAGTCGGGCATCAACAACTGGGAAGTTTTCAAACAGCACATCGATGGCGACCAGCGGGTGGTAGGAAATTTCGCACAGCTCGCGCGCATCGCGCAGGCCATGAAAGGCGCACTACAGGCGCGGGACTGGAAACAAGTCGAAGAGCTGCTTGGGGAAGAATGGGAGCTGCGGCGCAGCAATGCCCCCGGCATCACAACTCCCGTTATCGATAAACTGATCGAGGTGGCCAGGAGCAACGGCGCGCGCGCGGCCAAGGTATGCGGCGCCGGGGGCGGCGGCTGTGTAATTGCGCTGATCGAAAAAGGCTCGCGGCATAGAGTGGAAGCAGCGCTTCGCCAACATGGAGGCGAGCCGCTCGACTTTTGTTTGGCGCGCGAAGGGCTGCGCTACCGTAACGCAAACCGGCGGCAGACAGCACAGGTATGAGCAGGTTTCGGGACAATGCGGGCAGATTAAGGCCGCTGTGGGCGTTCGCAGTGTCGTTGTTTCTTTCGGCGCTGGCGTTCTTCGTCTCCGGCAACATTGCGCACGAAGCGGGCGACCAGCGCCCCTTCCGCACCGAGTTGATCTTCCGCAGCCTGTGGTCGCTTCTGCTATTCGGCATTTTCGCCTGGATGCTGACCATCGGCGACCATATTGATGAGCATAGGATCGCTGCGCAAGGCCTCCCCCGGGTGCGCGGCTGGCTCAAGCATTTCGTCCTCGGCTGCCTGATCGGTGTCGTTCTGACAGCGCTGGCGGTCGTTCCCATTCATTTTCTCGGCCGTTTTCGATTCATCCCGCTATGGAATGTGCATCTGCTGCCCAACCTGGGCGCGGTCCTGCTGATGCTGCTGGCGGGGACATTGGCCGAGGAGCTGCTGTTTCGGGGATACCCTTTTCAACATCTCGCACAGGGCATTGGCGCGGCGCCGGCGGTCATCGCGATGTCCGCTCTCTACGGCGTGCTGCACTTGCTGAACCCACACGCCAGCCTATGGGGAGCCGGCAACTCGTTCCTCATCGGCGTGCTTCTCTGCCTTGCATACTTGCGCACACAGGCGCTCTGGTTGCCATGGGGCATTCACTTCGGATGGAATACGGTCCTCGGCTTCCTCTTCGGATTGCCGGTCAGCGGCTACCGGGTCTTCAACCTATGGCTCTACACAGACGCCTTCGGGCCGAAGTGGCTTACCGGCGGGCCATACGGCATCGAGGCGGGCGCGGCCGGCACGGTCGTCTTCCTGTTCGGTATTGTCCTGCTATGGAAACTGCCCTTGCGGGCGCTGCCGCAGCCGGCGCGCAGTACGACGCCCCAAACACCCCTCCACGACACGGTACCCAGCATCCAACACTAACAAGGCTACTTCCGGCACGAGCTTCTGCAGTCCGACCTCGTCCGGAACTCCGCTAACTCGGAAGCGGCATATAATTGTCGCAATCGGGGTTTCCATGAACCGCGCTTTTTCCGCTCTGCTGGCGACAGCCATCCTGCTGCCGCTGCCGGCCCTGGCCGGAGACGCGAACTCTCCCAACTCGTCCGAAAAAATGACGCCGCAAACTCGCATCGCCGTGATGCGCGATCTCACCGCCGAGCGCGTCTTCGTTCGAACCGTATTTCCCCGCGGAGAACGCGGCCTGGAACTGAAGGATGGCAAGGTGACCCCCGATAACCAACGGGTCGCACAGCTCGTAATGGAGCACGGTTTCGCTGCCAAACCCGGAGACCGTGTCGTCATCAGCAACGTGGAGGTGCGCGAGAAGTCGATCGTTATCGAGATCAATGGCGGTGGGAAGAAGCACGAGAAATGGTACCAGCATGTTTCCGTCGGCATGAACGGCGGCAGTGTGACTCCGGGAGGCGCCCCTAAGAGCCTCGAAGCCACCGGATCCTCACTCACCCTCGAGTTCGATAAATATATTCCAGAGATGACCGGCAACCAGGTGCGCGAGTTGCTCGCGCCGGTTTTCGACTTCAAGGCGCTGACCGAAGCCGAGGCTTACGAGCGCACGCTGCCGCCCAAAGTGCGCGCCGCCATCAAGAACCACCAGGTGCTGGTGGGCATGGATCGCGACATGGTTGTTTACGCCAAAGGGCGCGCTCCGAAGAAAATTCGCGACAAAGACGACAATGGCGTCGACTACGAAGAGTGGATTTACGGAAATCCGCCGGAGCAGGTGGAATTTGTCCGCTTTACCGGCCCATTTGTCACCCGGCTGGAGATCATGACGGTCGATGGCCAGAAGATTGTGCGCACCCAGAAGGAAGTGGACCTCCAGTCGCAGGAGACCGAGGTCGCGCAGAAGAAAGACGAGCCCAAGCCGGCCAGCGCTCCCACGCTGCGCCGTCCAGGCGAGGTGGATGACTCCCCGCAGGCCGGAGGTGGTGGTGGACGCAGCCTCCCCAATACGCCTCTTCCGCCGCCCGTCAGCACCACCCCGCTACCGCCTCCTGGTAGCGGTCCTGTGGGGCCCAACTAAGCGCAAGCCCTTGCGCGCCGCTCCCCGAGCGCGCTGAGACGTCCTGGGAGGCCCATAGCAGCGCACCAGGGGCTCCCCCTCTAGGTACTTTCGTAACTTGCGTGCAGCGCCCGTTTCCGCCAATACTGCCTTCAACACCAAACAGAAACAAAGGGCGTCGTTCATGGCGCTCTTTCACGCTCGTATGTCGAGCGATTTCGGGTCCCTGGTGCAGCGGAGGTGACGCGGTGAATCACGGTGTCGAACTTATCTGGCTGGCGTTTGCGCTGGTATTTATGGGCTCGTTCGGGCTGGGATGGACGGTTGAGGAGATCTTGCGGGGGCAGCAGAAGCGCAATGTCCACGCGAAAAAGAACGATTGATTGATGCGGCGATTGCGTGCCGGCCTGCCGGAACGGCAGATCCGTGCCAAAGGGTTGCGTACTGAGCCTTTACGTGAAGCGCGCGGTCAGTCGCGCGCCTTGACGTATTCCGCCACCGAGGGCAGCTCTTCCAGCCCGCGGCCAGCGAAGATCTCCTCGAAATTCGTGATCAGCTCGCTGTGAATTAGGCCATTGCTGGCCAGCACCTCTCGGCTGTCCAGGCGGAAGGGAGAGCCGTCGAAGCGCGTCACCCGTCCGCCCGCCTCCTGCACCAGCAGCACCCCGGCAGAGGTATCCCACGGATTCAGGTTGAACTCCCAGAAGCCGTCGTAACGGCCGCAGGCGACACACGCCAGGTCGAGGGCTGCCGAACCTGCGCGCCTTACCCCATGCGAGCGCAGCGTCAGCTGGTGGTAGAAGTGGATGTTGGGATTCTTGTGCCGCTTATGGCTGGGAAAGCCGGTGCCGAGCAGGCACTCGGCCAGGCGCGGCATTTTGGAGACCCGCATCGGCTTGCCATTCAAGTTTGCGCCAGCTCCCCGCTCGGCCGAAAACATCTCATCGCGGGTGGGATCGTAGAGCACCCCGACCTCTAACTGTCCATCGTGCCGCGCCAGAGCGATGGAAATGCAAAATACCGGATACCCGTGCGCGAAGTTGGTGGTGCCGTCCAGCGGATCGACGTACCAGCGATAGTCTGCACCGATTTCGCTGCGTGTGCCCTCCTCCGCGACGATGCCGTGCTCCGGCCAGCGCTCGCGCAGGCGGCCCACGATCAGCTCCTCGGAAGAGCGATCGGCGACGGTGACCAGGTCAACTTCCCCTTTGTACTCGATAGTGACGTGGCTGGCGAAGTGCCCCATCAGGAGCGTTCCAGCTTCGCGCGCGATGGACTCCAGCCCGGGCAGGTAGCGGCTCATGGCTCGCCGCTCGAGGAGGTACCGTCGCCGGCATGCCCGGCAGCGTCAGGACGCGGCTTGCGCCCGCCGGTATCTTCCGCGATGTAGGCAATCTCATGCTTGAAGATGAACAGATTAGGCGCACCTTCGCGCGTCAGCCGCACCATGCGCCGGTCATAGTACTCGATCCAGCCGCGCACCACTTCGCCATCCATCAGCTTGATGCGCACCGGGCGCTGCTTCTCGCCCAGCATCTTCAGGTAGGCGGCTTCCTGGCGAGTGTCGTCGGGAGGTGGCGTTCGCCCTTTATGTTGGTTTGAGTCGGAACCGCGGAATGCCATGGGGAGATTGTAGCAGTCAGTAAGGAGGTCCTTGGCAGTTGGCAATTGCCTTTTTCCGCGCCACAAGCCTGCAGCGCGACACAAAAATGCCGTCATCTGGGTCGTTCCCCGGACCCCTCTGCGTCCCAAAATAGGGGGCGTGCCGCCTCTGCGACCAAAAGGTCACGCGTCTACCCTAATAAGGGGATTGTCGCCGGATCGGCTGCGTGGGAACATGCTCTCACGCAACGGATGAAACCGAAGCCGAATTCAGGCAGCCAGAGCATATCCTCTCCTCATATGCGCTGAGCGGTTTCAGCAAAGCAGATACACAGGCTGGCCCAGCGATCTCCTCGCTGGGCCTTAGTGTTTGCGGCAAAAGGGGACCTCAGCAACAGATGCCGCTAAGCCGCCGCGTCTGAGCTCTGGATGGCGCTGCGCACATCCGGCTGCGTCTCCGGCCGGCCCACGCTGAAATAGCAGAAGCCCGCCTTACGCATTTGCTCGCGCGAATAAACGTTGCGTCCGTCGATTACGATCGGGTGCTTCAGCTGTTCGCGCAGCCGCTCCAGATCGAGCGCGGCGAACTCCTCCCATTCGGCGAGCACGAGCAGAGCATCGGCGTCGGCCGCCGCTTCGTATGCCGTCTCGGTAAAGCGGATGGAGCAACAGGGCTGGAACTCCGCCTTCGCCCGCTTCATTGCGGCAGGATCGTAGGCCACGATCTCGCAACCTTCGCGCAGCAATGCCTGCACGATGCCTATCGCGGGCGATTCGCGAATATCGTCGGTACCGCCCTTGTAGGCCAGCCCCAGCACAGCCAGGCGCTTACCCTTCAGCGTCCATAGTGCGCCGCGCACCTTACGAAGGAACAAGCGGCGTTGCTCCTCATTAATCCGTTTCACCTCTTCTAACAACCGGAAGTCGTAGCCCTGGTCCCGTGCGACGGCGCGAAATGCCAGCAGGTCCTTGGGAAAACACGAGCCGCCATAGCCAATGCCGGGCTTTAGAAACTTCCTGCCGATGCGCTGGTCGGACCCGATGCCGTCGACTACCTCCTCAATATCGGCGTCGGTCGCTTCACAGATGTTGGCGACCGCGTTGATGAACGAGATCTTCATGGCGAGAAACGCGTTGGAACCCTGCTTGATCAACTCGGCGCTGGCCGAACTGGTGAGGATCAGCCGCGCCGGAACCAGAGCATCGTCGGGCGCGGGTATGGCGTTCTTCGAGGCGGCATAGCTGCCGTCCAGAAGCGGCTGATAGACCTGCTTCAGCATCTCCGCGGCACGCCCGCAGTCGCAGCCCAGCACGATACGGTCGGGATAGAGAAAATCTGTGACCGCCGTCCCTTCGCGCAGGAACTCGGGATTCGACGCTGCGTCGAAGCAATGCGCCTGCACTCCATTCCGCTGCAGCACGCGCCGTATCCAGTTGTTGGTGCCGGCGGGGACCGTGCTCTTCACCACCACCAGGCGAAAGCCGTTCATCCGCCGCGCAATGTCCTGGCAGACACTCTCGACCACTGAGACGTCGGCATCGCCGCTCTCCGAGGGAGGCGTTGGCACAGCGATGAAGATAATAGCGCTCTTGCGAATTCCTTCTTCCAGTGAAGTGGTGAAGTGAAGCGTCTTGCCACGGTGCCGCTCCAGCAGCACGGGCAGGAACTCCTCATGGATCGGGGGATCGCCGCGCTCCAACGCCGCTATCTTGGCGGCGTCGTTGTCGATACACACAGCGGTGTGCCCGATCTCCGCCAGGCAAGCTGCTGCTACCAATCCAACGTACCCCGACCCCACGATCGCAACTTGCATGACGAGTTTTGTACCTCCTTCGTAGTGCGGGCCTTCAGGCCCGTCACCGCTGTACAACGTTTCGGTCGGACGATGAGGCCGGGCGACCGCTATCGCCCGATAAGCCTTGCTCGCTCGCTCCAACCCTATGCCGCCTTCTCCACCGCTCCTTCCAGCTCCTCAATGCTTACCGGCCTCTGTTCCTGAATGTCGCTGAAGCCCTTATCGTGAAAGAGACTCAGATAGTGATGGTGCGCGCGCTCCCACGCCTGGTCGTCCGGCAACGCGCCAAATGTCTCGATATAGCTTGGGCTGCCGGGAAACGGGAACATCGGCACGGGCTCGCTCACCCACACCCCGTGCGATTTCAGCCGATCCTGCCAGCGCCGGATTTCGCCTTTGTCGTCTTTGTCGGTAAGGATCAGGTTCGCCTGCACCCAGGGAATTTTCGTACGCGCGTAGATCAGCAGCTCGCTAATGCGCTCGGTCGAGATGCGGCAGTTCTTGTTCAGCTCGTCGCGGCCTTCGTCGGTGATGGACTCGATGCCCACCTCCACCGAAATTGCTCCGGCGCGGCCGAGTAGGTCGAGAGTCTCCTCCGTCCAGAGATCGATGCGGGTCTGAAAGCCGATCTTCACCTGCCGCTCCGCCAGCGCCTCCAGCAGCTTATGCACGTTCTTGCCGACGCCGAAGATCTCGTCGATGAAATAGATGTAGTCCACTCCGCGCGCCAGCAGAGCATCAACCTCGGCCAGCAGGGCTGCGACGCTGCGCTCGCGAAACTTGTTACGGAACAGCGTCTTATTGCAGAAATTGCAAGACCAGGGACAGCCGCGCGCGAATTCCAGCTCTGCGCCGCGTCCTTCTCCGGCGAAGACGTGATGCCGGTGTGCGTGCGCCTCGACGTTGTAGTTGTGGAAGTCGAGCGGCCCCAGCGCCTTCATGTCGGCGACGCCCAGCTCAGGGCTGATGTGCAGGGTGCCGTCGTTGCGGCGGAAACAGCAGCCGGGGATCTGCTCCCAGGGCTCGCCGGCCAGCCGGGCTATGGTCTGATCGGCTTCGCCGCGCATTGCGATCTCGCAGCCCGTCTTGCGCAACGTGGCGGCAGGGGTTGCCGAACTGTGCGGCCCGATGGCTACCTTAATTGCATCCGTATCCAGAGCGGCAAACCACTCCATCGGTACCCTCAGCTCCGGGGGCGGACAGCGCCAAAACAGGTAAGAAGGGGCCGTGGGAATCACTACAAAATCTGGAGCGAAGTCCCGCAACATCCTTCGTACACGTTCGGTACTCAGCCCATCAGTTTGCGCATCAATCACCACCGCATCGTGGTTGGCGGCAACGATCTGATCGTGAGCGAAGAGCAGCTCCAGAGGAACGTGCGGCTCGCGACAGCCAAAATACGTAGAGCCTTCAAAGGTCCATGCCGGATTGACCAAGGCAAATTTCATGTCGACTCTTCCAACTGCTTGCGATTGCGGCTTCCAATCTGTGTCGGAGAAGTGTGCTGTGAAGGTAAGTAGATGCAAGAAGTAGTGAGGAGTTGGCCAGAGCGATGCGCCAATACGCGTTCGTTTTCTGCTCACAATCGGTGAGAGTTGGCGAGTTTTTAATGTTTTCCGCAGCAGTCGATTTCTGCAGCATGGAACCGGCACCCTGCAGCAATCCTCGAACCCAGCTCCGATTCGCGCATCGAAATCAGTTACTGGACACGCTTTTCGCCTTCGACAGGTTTGCCATGAGGCACACCCTCACGTCCGGCTCGCGCGAGACAAACGTCCGCAGCAGTAAACTCAAATTTCGCAGCTGAGACGCCACAGAGCAGATGCCACTGCGCAGGAACAACTCGCCCCAGGACATTAACCCCTGGCTCATAGCGATAGCCGTGATGTCGAGTACCTTTATGGAGGTGCTGGACACCACCGTCGTGAATGTCTCGTTGCCGCACATCGCCGGCAGCCTTTCGGCCAGCAACGATGAAGCGACATGGACGCTAACGTCCTATCTGGTGGCTAACGCGATCATTCTGCCCATGACCGGCTGGCTGGCCGGCCGCTTCGGACGCAAGCGCCTGCTGATCATGTCGGTCAGCGGCTTCACCGTCGCATCGTTCCTGTGCGGACTAGCCCCGACCCTGCCATTCCTTATCCTCTGCCGTATCGTTCAGGGCGCCTGCGGTGGCGGATTGCAGCCCCTCTCGCAAGCTATCCTGATGGAGTCGTTCCCGCCAGAGAAGCGCGGGCAGGCCATGGCATTCTGGGCACTGGGCATCGTGGTGGCGCCTATGCTTGGACCGGTCGCCGGCGGCTGGCTCACCGACAATTACAGCTGGCGCTGGGTCTTCTACATCAACGTCCCCATCGGAATTGTGGCGTTGTTCCTGACCGAAATCTTTATCTTCGATCCGCCGTACCTGCGACGGCCGAAGACCGGCATCGACTACTGGGGTATCGGCCTGCTGGCGGTCGGCATCGGCAGCCTGCAGATCATGCTCGACAAGGGCCAGGAGGACGACTGGTTCGGCTCGCATTTCATCGTTGCCCTCGCCGTTCTTGCCGTCGTGGGCCTCGGCGGCCTCATCATTCGCGAGTTGACCACCAAACATCCCGTCCTCGACCTTACGATCTTCAAGTTTCGTTCGTATGCCATCGGCACGTTTCTGATGACGGTGATCGGATTCGTACTCTATGGCAGCACCGTGCTGCTGCCGCTGCTGATGCAGGTCATCCTCGGCTACAGCGCCTTTGAAGCTGGGTTGACGAACCTGCCGCGCGGTCTGGCATCGTTCTGCATCATGCCGATCGTCGGACGCCTTACCGACAAGGTTGACCACCGCAAGCTACTCGGTATCGGTCTGGTCGCTTCCGCCTACGCCATGTGGGAACTTTCCAAGTTCAGCCTGGGTGTGTCCAATCGCACGTTCTGGTGGCCACTGGTGATTCAGGGAGCTTCGCTCGGTTTCGTCTTCGTACCGCTGACCACCATCACCAACAATCCCATTCCTAACGAGCGCATGGGCAACGCCACCAGTCTGTTCAACCTGATGCGCAATATCGGCGCCAGCATAGGCATTGCGATGGTCGAGACCGTGCAATTCCGCACCCAGCAGGAGCATATCAACGTGCTCGGGCAGCACGTGAATCCGATGAGCGCGACCGCGCAGCAAATGATGAACGCCATGAAGAGCTACTTCATGAGCCAGGGTGCGAGCGCCTCGGTGGCGACGCAGCAGGCGTATGAATCGATTTGGGGCATGGTCCAGCGCCAGGCGGCCATGCTCGCCTATAACGATACCTTTTTTCTTCTTGCCGTCATGTTCGTGTGTATGATTCCGCTGCTGTTCCTGCTGCGTAAACCCAAGCCGGGCAACGCCGGGGCGGCCATGCTGCACTAATCTTCAAAATGTAGCGACGCCTGCCCCGGCGCTGTCCCGGCCTGGCATGGGAGGATGTGATGAAGCACAAATGGTTTCGTTCGTGGGGATGGATCTATCGGCCGATCGCCGTCCAGGGCTGGATCGTGGTCGCATTTGCGGCGTTGTTCTGCGTCAACGTCTTTCTCGCCATCGACCGCCACTCGCACTCAGTCAGCGACACGCTATACGGCATCTTCCCGTTCTGGGTGCCGACCTTCGGCATCGTCGGCTGGATCGCCTCGCGAACGTCCCAGCAAGCGAACCGCTGACTTGAACCAAGCTAGGTTTTTTCATGTCAGCTCATTACGCCATCGTCCAAAATTAAGCTGTATTGCTGCCAGCGCGTGATACTCTTTGCGGCTAATGAGCTGGAGAGGGCAACAACATGGCCGAGCGACAGGTGGAATTGTAAAATTATCGCCACTCGAACCATGCCGCACTTGATTGTCAGGAGTACTGCCATGACAACGACCGCCGCGTTCCCCGCGAGTTGTTCGATCGAAAGTTCGCGAACTGCAAACTTTATTTCCCAATTGGCCTGTGCGGTGCTGTTGCTATTCACTTATGCCACGCAAGCGCAAACCTTGAGGGTGCTGCATACCTTCTCCGGCGCCGACGGTTTGAGTCCCTATAGCGGGGTCACCCAGGATCGTGCAGGCAATCTGTATGGCACGACCTACGCCGGCGGCTCGACGCAGTTGGGAACCGTGTACGAGCTGAAGCGAGTTGGCTCCAACTACACGCATAATCAGCTGCACGTTTTTGCCGGCGGCAATGACGGAGAACAACCGTATGGGGGAGTGGTTTTTGGCACAGACCAAGGTCTCTATGGAACCACCTGGGCAGGAGGTGCATCCGACGCTGGAACCGTTTTTGCCTTGCGGCCCTTCCCCACTTTCTGCCGCACGGTGCTCTGTCCCTGGATGGAGAGTTTGCAGTTTGATCTCGGGACCGATCGCAACCTCGATCCCGCATATGGGAACGTGGTATTCGACCCTGCCGGCAACCTGTATGGCACATCGGCCTTCGGCGGGATCAGCGAGTACGGCACAGTCTACGAACTCAGCCGTTCGGGCAATGGCTGGTCCGGATCGCTGGTGTATGAATTTCAGGGAGATGACCTGAACTATCCGGCTCACAATGTAATCTTCGACATCGCCGGAAATCTGTATGGCACGACCGCTGGGCCTGGCGAAGGTGGGGTATTTCAACTGGTACGGTCGCAATCGGGTTGGACGGAAAGAATTCTTGCCGATTTTGGAACGCCCGGAACATGTCCGGGTTACGACATATCGGGGCTGATCATGGATGCCGCCGGTAACCTATATGGCGGCACCACCGGCGACGGCGTGACGGCTTGTATTTATGAAATGTCAAACTCCGGCGGTACCTGGCAATTTACCGTGTTGTACACCTTCAACATCTCGAATAATGGCGAAGGACCGGTCGGCAACATGGTCTTCGACAGCGCTGGAAATCTGTATGGAACCACCAAGCAGCTCGGCGCCTTCGGCATGGGCAACATCTTCAAGCTCACGCACTCGGGCGGCGTTTGGACCTACAGCGACCTATACGACTTCAGCGATAGCGGCGACGGGGCTAATCCCACCGGCGACTTGATTATCGATAGTGCCGGAAACCTCTACGGCACCAACCAGGGTGATCAGAGCGGACACGGGGTCGTATGGGAGCTCACGCCCTAACCAATCGCCTTCGGATCACTGGCGTGGGATCGCCTTGTCATCATGGGGGGATGCACCGACGCTGGAAAAGTTCGCGCGCAAGCGTGTGAACCTCAGCGAACTCCTTCAAGAAGGACCTATCATCGTATCCAAGACACAGATGATCCGGCGCCAAATTACCGTTCGCTCGATAGAGATCGACGAGCCGAGCGATCAGGCGATTGAAGCTCTTGTGCAGCAATTAAAAACGACTTCTTGGCGAGTGCTGGCCTGCAGCCAAATGCAAAGTGTTGATCCAAGTATTAACTGCCAACTGCCGCTTGCCAGTTGCCACGCCCGGCTTGTCCCGTGTTACAACTGGAACCCGGGCCCGCACCATGAACCGTAAACGCAGCACCGTCATCTTTCTTTCCGCGCTGGTGTTGCTCGCGCTGGTGCTGACGTTCATCATCACGCGGCCATTCGTCAAGCCTTTGGCGTTCGCGGTTATTCTCGCGGTTGTGTTCTATCCGCTGCACAACCGGGTTCTTCGACTCACGCGACAGCGGCGCGGCTTAAGTGCCCTGCTCGCCACTCTGGCCGTGGTCCTGCTGTTCGGCGTACCGGCCTTCATCGTCACCACACTGGCCGCGAACGAGGCCCTCACCGCCGCGCACTATTTGGGACGCCGCAGCGCCGAAGAGGGCGGCTTCACGCAGTTTGCCACAATGCTGGCGCAACGCCCATTGCAGTTTGTCGGCCGCTGGGTCGATCTCTCGCACTACGATCTGCGGGCCATCATCTCGTCGAATGCGCAGAAGGTAAGTTTGGGTATGGTGGGATTCGGCGCGGCCATTCTCGGCAATCTCGCGCGCTTTACCGTCGACGCGCTGATCACAGTGGTCATCCTGTTCTTCTTCTTCCGCGACGGCAAGGAGTGGGCCTATCGCGCCGGAAGGCTCACGCCGCTATCGGATGTCCAGGTGTCACACCTCTACCAGAACATCTCGGACACGATCGTCGCCAACGTTTACGGGATTCTCACTGTCGGCGTGGTGCAGGGATTGTTCACCGGGATCGCAATGCGGATTGTCGGCATGCCGTCGTCGCTGCTGCTGGGCCTGGCCGCCGGCTTCGCCTCCATCATTCCCGTAGTCGGTTCGGCCCTGGTGTGGGTCCCGGTAGCGATTTACCTGCTGGTCGCCGGCTCGATCTGGAAGGGCGTTTTCGTGCTGATTTGGGGAGCCGTGGTGATAAGCAGCATCGACAACGTGCTGCGCCCGCTGGTAGTCGCCGGACGCGTGGAGCTGCATCCCATGGTGCTATTGTTTTTCATCTTCGGCGGCGTTGAGGCCTTCGGATTTCTGGGATTGTTTCTGGGACCAGTCGTAGCGTCGGTGCTGGCAGCGGTATTCGGAATGTTGCGGGAGGAGCTGAGCGATGCAGAATCCAGCCGAGTAACTGGAGCAGGCTGAGAGGAGCCCAGCTCGACGCGCCTTTAATCGCTGAGCAGCTTGTAGAGGTCCCCCTGCTGCCGCTCGCCGATAGTGCGCAGCGCCTTCGCCGCGTACTCCTGGAAGTGCGGCGAGTTGCGATGCGCCTCGAGGGCCGCGGCATCGCGGTACTGCTCATAGATAAAAAAGCGCCGTGGGTCGTCGACATGACGGTGGACGGTATATGTCAGGCAGCCCGGTTCCTGGCGCGAGGCCGCTTGCAGCTTTTCAAAGATGGCGGCCACTTCGTTCTCGTGTCCCGCATTTGCCATCCACGTTACCGCCAGAACCAGCATTGCCATCCTCCCTCGTGCGACGCTGCAGCCTCGTAGAGCGACGCTGCAGCCCGGTACAGCGACCCTTAGCCCGGTAGAGCGACGCTTTAGCGTCGCGTCCGCCCGCCCTCTCTAATCATAGAGCTCGCTTCAGCGGGCGCCACTCTGTCGTCGGCTGAAGCCGACTCAGATTTTTTAGGGCGGTCAACGCGGGGCTGAAGGCCCGCTCTACCACCATAATCGTGCGCTGCAACGCGGACCGGAAGGCCAACCGCCAGAATTATCCGCTGCGACGCGGGGCTCGCTCTACCCGCCGCTCATCGCGTCTAGCATGCGCGCAAACTCCGGCATGAAGATCGTCTGCTCGCGGTCAGGACCAGTCGAGATGATCGCAATCTTCGCGGCCGATTCGCGTTCCACAAATTCCAGGTACTGTTTTGCCTTCTTCGGGAGCTCATCGTAGCGGTCGATACCGAAAGTTGTCGTCTGCCATCCCGGAAGGTTTGTGTAAACCGGTTCGAGACTCTCGAAGCCGGAGATTTGCGCCGGAATGCACTGCGTCTCTGCCCCATCGAGCCGGTAGCCGCTGCAGACGGGAATCTCTGCCAACTCGTCGAGAACGTCGAGCTTGGTCACAACCAGCCAGCTGGTGCCGTTGATCATGTTGGAGTAGCGCAGCAGCGGCAGGTCGAGCCAGCCGGTGCGTCGCGGGCGTCCCGTGACTGCTCCGAACTCATTGCCCTTGCGGCGCAGCTCCTCACCCAGCGCGTCTTTGGATTCGGTTGGAAATGGCCCTTCGCCCACGCGTGTGCAATAGGCTTTAGTCACGCCGATCACGCTGCCAATCGAGGTCGGCGGAACGCCGGTCCCAGTTGCCGCGCCGCCGGAGGTTGCGCTCGAGGAGGTCACGAACGGATAGGTTCCGTGATCGATGTCGAGCATCGTACCCTGCGCGCCTTCAAACATCACCGGCTCACCGGCGGCGATCGCCTGGTTCAGCAGCAGCGCGGTGTCGGCGACAAAGGGCGCCACCCGGTCGGCGATCTCAGAGTAGTCGGCGAAGATCTTGTCCGCATCCAGCGGCTCGCTGTTGAATAGCGCGTGTGCGATGGTGTTCTTCTCGCGGCAGGCGTTCTCGATGTGTTTCTGTAACAGTTTTTTATCCAAAAGGTCCTGGACGCGCAGGCCGCTGCGGGCCATCTTGTCCTCATAAGTCGGACCAATGCCGCGGGAAGTCGTGCCAATCTTCACCCGTCCGGGTGCGTTCTCCGCCGCCAGCTCAATCAGGCGGTGATACGGAAGAATCACGTGCGCGCGGTTGCTCACGAAGAGGTTGCCGTCGACCTGCACGCCATTGGCGCGCAGCGCGTCCACCTCCTTCATGAAAGCAAAAGGATCGAGCACGACGCCGTTGCCGATGACACCTCGGCAGCCCGGGCGCAGCACGCCGCAGGGGATCAGCTGCAGGACGAACTTCTTGCCTTTGATGGTGACGGTGTGTCCGGCATTATGGCCGCCGGAATAGCGTGCCACGACCTTGAAGCGCTCCGAGAGCACATCGACGATCTTGCCCTTGCCCTCGTCGCCCCACTGCGCGCCAACTACCACCGCCGTATTGCCCGTTCTCAAATGCCACTCCGCTGGTTGATAGAGCAGAGCTTCGGCTCCGCGTCACGCTGCTGCCAAGGCTTCGCTTCAGACGATGTGATGTCGACCTCATGGCTGGAGCGCATTCGTGGTTCTCACCGCAACGCAGGTCTGAATAGCTGCTCTACCGGGATTCGCACACAACTCGCCTCTAGCTGGTTACGCAGGGCCTGAATTCAGGGAAATTAGAGGAGACGGGCTGTGTAACTCTGGATTTTACAGGGCCGGGCAACGTGACGCAATTGTTCCCTTCTCCGGGTACTGAAGCAGTGTGGAATTTGTAGAGGTGGAAGAGCCGGGCTTCAGCCCGGCGAAACCACGGCCGTGGACGACGGCTTTAGCCGCGGCAACCGGGACTAAAGCCCCCGTTCCATCGTTGTCCTTTCGGCACGGCTGAGGCCGTGCCCTTTCACCGCTCAGATTTCAGACTGACGCACTACACTTCTCCGCCCTGCTCCTCTGCTGGCTTAGACTGGTTGCAATGCCTGAACTGCCTGAGGTGGAAACCATCGCGCGCGGGCTGCAGAACCGTATTGCCGGTGACAGTGTCGAATCCGTGTGGCTGGGTTCGAAACCGGAGCCGCTGAAATCGACCGCTGCTGACATTGCCGCGGTGCTGGAGCATGCTCGTATCGTCCGCGTGCGGCGCGTAGGCAAGCACATCGTGTTCGACCTGGAACGTTCTGGAACCCACGTTTCGAAAACCGCGAGACGTGGGGCACGCGGGACCTCCAAGACTCCGGGTGCTCCGGGTCTCGCGGGGTCCGAGGCCCGGGACCGCGCGCAGTGGATCGTGCATCTCGGCATGACGGGACAACTGCTGATCGCATCGCCCGAGGCCGAGCCACTCAAGCACACGCATGCCGTGCTCAAGCTCGCCTCAGGGCGCGAATTGCGGTTCGTCGATCCGCGGCGCTTCGGCCGTCTGGCTGTGGTGCGCCTCGGTCCGCAGAACGGCTCCGGCTTCGCTGCCCCCGGCGATGAGCCGCTGGATGCCCAAATCGACCGATTCGTCGCGCTCTTCCGCCATCGCAAGACGCCCATCAAAAGTGCGCTGCTGAACCAGAAGCTGCTCAGCGGAGTGGGCAACATCTATGCCGACGAGGCGCTGTTCCGGGCCGGAATTCGGCCGCGCCGCCGGGCTTCATCGCTCAGCCGCGACCAGTTGAAGCAGCTCCATCGCGCGCTGAAGGTGGTTCTGCGCCAGGCGATCCGGCTCGGCGGCTCTTCGGTCAGCGACTATGTGGATGCCGAAGGCCGTAAAGGATTCTTCCAATTGAAACATCGCGTTTACGGCCGTGAAACACAACCGTGCTTAGTATGCAGAACCCCTATCAAGCGGGTTATCATCGCTGGACGCAGCAGCCATTACTGTCCGCGCTGCCAGAAATAAGGATCAACCACAGAGACACAGAGGCACAGAGTTTCGGCAGGTTCAAGACCGAAACACCGAACGACGGAACCATTGAACCAAGGCACATGTTGTTGGCTTTCTGTGGCAAGAAATTCTCCGTGTCTCTGTGGTTAACAGGTCTCGAGGTCACCATGAGCGTTTACTCGATTGCAGTCGATCTGGGCGGTACCAACCTGCGCGTCGCCGTCGTTAGCGACGAAGGCAAACTGCTGGAAAAGCTGACCACCGGCACAGAAACGCACAAAGGCCGCGACTTCGTCATTCGCGAGATGACGGACGCGATTCAGTCTCTGATCGTGAAGTACCGTACCGCGGGCACGCTGGCGGGCATCGGCATCGGCGTGCCCGGCTTCATCGACATGGAGACCGGCATCATCGCGCACTCGCCCAACCTTCCCGGCTGGGAGAACTTCCCGGTGCGCGACGAGATCGAGCGCATCCTGAAGACCACGGTCATCCTGGAGAACGACGCCAACGCCGCGGCCATGGGCGAGAAGTGGCTCGGCGCCGGCCGCAACATGAATGATCTCGCCATGTACACCCTGGGCACGGGTGTGGGCGGAGGCATCATTTTCAATGGCCGTATCTGGCACGGTATGACCGGCATGGCGGGCGAACTGGGGCATTATACTATCGAGCCCGAAGGCCATCCCTGCGGTTGCGGCAGCCGTGGCTGCCTGGAACAGTACGCTTCGGCAACCGCTATCGTGCGCATGGCCCACGAAGCCATCAATAGCGGCAACGCGCCCGACCTCGACGACCTGGCGCATGGCAACGTGGAGTTCACCTCGCGCAGCGTCTACCAGCTCGCCATCCAGAACCACCCCAGCGCGCAGAAGATTTATCAGCGCGTCGGCTGGGCGCTGGGCATCGCGATTGGCGGCATGGTCAATGCATTGAACGTGCCGATGTACGTAATTGGCGGCGGCGTCTGCAGCGCATGGGACGCTTTCGCGCCGGCGATGTTCGAGGAGATGAAGGTGCGCTCGCTCATTTACAACCTGACTGCGCCGGAGCGGGTTGAGGCAGGCAAGAAGCATACGGTCGTGACCATTGCACTGATGGGCAGCGATGCCGGCCTCTACGGTGCGGCGCGTCTGCCCATGCTGGAGCCCACGCGTGAGGCGACCGCGCACGGCACGGCGCGTTCGTAAGCGCCCACGCCGCCAGCCCTTATTCGGAACAGAAGGTTCACCACAGACACGCAGAACACGGAATTTTAGAGTTGGGTTCACATTTCTCTTCTGCCCTGTGGTGAATATCTGCGGTGAGTCACTTCGAAGCGGCACTCGTTTAATTCTGCAGACTGAAGCGCACGGCGTCGGCGGCGGTGATGGTGACCGACGCAGCTTTCTGCGAAAACCAATCGAGCGGGCTGAGGATCAGGCGCAGGTTGGTAATCGCCGGACGCGAAGCTGGGCGCCAGCCGCTCTCATCGCCGTCGAAGTAGCGCGTCAGGTCGGCCTCGTCCCAAGGGTAAAACCAGATGTCGGATTCCACTCCGGGCTCGATCACAAAGCTGCGCAGGGAGCGGCTGCCGTCGGCGCGCGTAATCTCCAGTTGCAGGCGCTCGGGCTTGCGCAGCTTCCAGAGCGGGCTGTAGTGCACCTTCATGCGGAGGCGAAGAAAGTCGGCGCCGGCGAGTGGCCACTCTGGCGCGCCAAGATTGATGGTCTCGCTAGCCTGCTCGATCGGATAGCTGCTTGCTGTCACGGCCAAAGGCAACTCTTGCATCGTGATCTTCGCCGCGCGCGAGTCATCGCGCAGCAGTCCCACCACTCCCGGAGCCAGCGACTGGTCCGCGCGATAATTCCGGAAGACCCAAAACCAGACATCTGGAGTGCGCGTGAAGTTGCTGACCTCATCGATCGGCAGGCTGAGCGTCGAACTGCCGTATTCGCGCGGCGCAGCATCGCGGAAAAAAAGTCCCACCGGCGCTCGCGCGCGCTCCATGCCGGCAATATCGAAGCGCGACAGATAAGAGCCATTCGCCAGGAACGACTGTTCCACCCCGGCGGCCACATCGCGACGCGCCGCTACCGCGAACATGTACTGATAGGGATAGATCAGCACCGCCTCGTGAGAATTACTGTGCTGCTGAAGGTAGTTGCTCGCCGTCTGCAATGTGTTGGCAAACTCCTGCGGGAAGCAGGCGTGATCAACTTTGGCATATCCCCCGGGACACTCGGGAATAGGACGAATTGCGCGTGCCAGGCGGGAGCGAATGCTCGAAGGCATGAATTCGGGCAGCGGCGGGACGAACAGCAGCGACACGGCGACAGCGCCAATTACCGCCAGCCCCGAAGCCATTCGCGAGCGGAACGAAAAGAGGATGACGCTCGAGAAAAACACCATCGGATAAATGCCGGCGATAATGTGCGGGTTATCCGACCGCACTAGCCCGCTTTGCATTGAGAGCACGGCGAAGACGAAGGCGCTCAACAGAAAGCCGATGCGTGCCACCATAACAACGCGGCGATCTGCAGGCACAAACGCCCGCAGCAGGAACAGCGCTGTACCAACGGCGAGTGGCACCAGCAAATGGACCGCTCCGCTATCTGACATCGGAGCGGGCTCATTCCAGCGGTGCACGGAAACCAGCGCCAGCGAGGTTCGCCAGAAGTGAAAGTCGAACAAGCCGCCATTGCAAAGGTTGATGACAAAGACGAGTACGACCGCCGATCCGGTAAAGGAGGCAGCTGCAAGCACCACCGAGCGAAGCTGCAGCAGCCTCTCACGGCGACGCTCCATGGCGACACCACAGAGCGCCAGCAGCCAGGCAGCAACGCCGTAAACTCCGGTGTCGGCGGAATAGTAAAAAGCGAAGGCAATGCAAGCCGCAGACGCACACGCGAAGGAAACCGGCCTGAGACTTTCTTCAAAGACCCGGTACCAGCCCCGCAGAAACGCCGCAAACAGCAGGATGTCCAGTGCCGTGCGCCCGTCCCAGGAGGTCCAGAAGACGCACATCACAGCCAGAAGCACCGCGCGCTTCCGCGCCGGCTGCTCAGGCAAGAGAAGCCGCAGGGCGCCGTAGCTGAACATCACCGCGCACCACAACAGCAGGATGCGATAGCTGGTGTAGATCGAGCCGAGCGAGAAGCCGGCGAGTCGCGGAGGCGCCGCCATCAGCCAGTGCGCCAGCGGCCCATAGAGGAAGACAACATCGCGCGCGAAGTAGATGCCGTGGCTCACCTTGTAGACGGCATCGATCACCCAGTGATCGTCGAATGTCCCGGGATGCTGGATGAGGACCGTCGTCTGCGGCGAAAGCCACGCCAGCGGCAGCGATAGGAGGATGAGCAACAGCACGACCAGCGCATCCCAATGTCGCATCAGTCTGGGTTGGGGCCGAGTATTTCCGGTGGCTGAGGATGAGTTAGGGCGGCTCATCACAGCGCCAAGCTTCGCCATGGTGCAGCAATTTTAACGTACGAGCGCTTGGCTCTCAGCCCGCAGTATTTGGCTAACCATCTCAACGACGATTGCCAGACGACAAGCGCTAATGGCCAGCAGCCCTGTGGTAGATTGGAACGCTGGACAGCGGGAGCGAGATTGGCGGGCAGAACGGTCGTAATAACTGGGGGAGCAGGCTTCATCGGCGTAAATGCCGCGGAGGCCTTCATTCGCGACGGCTGGCACGTCGTCCTCTTTGACAATCTCTCGCGCAAGGGCACCGACCTGAATCTGCGCTATCTGCGGCAGAAGTACCCCACTGGGTGCGAGTTTGTGCTCGGTGACGTTCGTTACGACCAGTTCACGCTTCTGCGCGCGGTGGAAAGGGCCGAACTTGTGCTGCACCTGGCGGCGCAGGTCGCGGTTACCACATCAATCCTCCGCCCGGTCGAAGACTTCGAAATTAACGCTCGCGGCAGCTTCAACCTGCTGGAGGCGGTGCGCGAATCGGGCGGCAAGCCCCTGGTCATCTATTCGTCGACCAATAAGGTCTACGGCGGAATGCCGGACGTGATCTGTGTGAAGGACGCGACGCGCTATCGTTTTCGCGACTTCCCGGACGGCATCTCCGAAAACCAACCGCTCGATTTCCATTCTCCCTATGGCTGCAGCAAAGGCGCGGCCGACCAATATATCCACGATTACGGACGCATCTACGACATCCCAACCGTGGTGTTTCGGCAATCCTGTATCTATGGGCAGCGCCAGTTCGGGGTGGAGGACCAGGGCTGGGTCGCGTGGTTCTCGATTGCCGCCCTGTTCAACCGGCCAATCACGATTTATGGCGACGGCCTGCAGGTTCGCGACCTGCTCCATATCGACGATTTGATTGCCGCCTACCGGTGTGCAGCCTCCAATCCGTCGAAGGCCGCCGGCAATGTCTTCAACATGGGAGGCGGGCCGTCGCGCACGCTGTCGCTGGTCGAGCTGCTGGCGTTTCTTGAGAAGTACATCGGGAGAAAGATACCCGTGGGCCATGCCGAGCCGCGCGCCGGAGATCAGCCGGTGTTCGTCGCGGACATCCGCAAAGCCGAGAAGGAACTAGGCTGGCGGCCGAAGATTGATCCGCTGCCTGGAATCGAGATGCTGCTGAAGTGGGTTGAAGCCAATCGCGCCGACGTCGAGCGCGTGGTGGCAACGTTCGGGTAGCGCCTGACGCGGGCCTGAAGGCCCGCTCTACCACGCATCCATGCCAAAGTCCTACGTCATCATCCCTGCCTACAACGAAGGGCCGAACCTGGGATCGGTGTTGCAGCAATTGCTCGAACTGTCGGCGACGCTGCCGCTGTCCGTAATCGTGGTTAACGATGGCAGCCGGGACAACACGTTGGGGGAAGCCGAGCGCTTTCGCGACAAGCTCGATCTAACGATCGTCACCCACCCGGTGAACCTGGGCGTCCCCATGACGTTCTATGACGGTCTGGTGGCGGCCGCTGCCAAGGCTCAACCAGGCGATTGCATCTTCATCATCGAAGGCGACGGAACCAGCGACCTGAAGATCATGCCCGAGATGGCGCGACGTGTGCACGCCGGCGACGACGTGGTCATTGGCTCACGCTACATCAAAGGCGGAGGCTATCTGAACTTCCCCTGGCAGCGGACCTGGGGCAGCTATGTAGTCAACCTGGTGGTATCAATTTTCTTTCACGTGCGCGGTGTGACCGACTACACCATTTTCTATCGCGGCTATCGTGCCGAGCCGATGCAGCGCGCGCTGCAGCACTACGGTTCCGGCTTTGTGACCACCAAGTCCTTTGCCGCCAATCTAGAGGTCTTGCTGCGCGCGTTGCCCTTTAGCAGCCGTTTCAGCGAGGTGCCGCTCCTCTACGATTACGGGCTGAAGAAAAGCCAGAGTAAGATGAACCCCTTCAAGACGTTGCGCGAGTACCACGGGCTGATCGTAAAGCGCCTTCTGCGCCGAATTTGATCTTCCGCCGGGCTGAATTTTCCCGGATTCGCTTTCTGTCCTCTTCCTGCCCCGGAAAACGAGCAATGTACAATAAGCTCAATTGCCGACAGCATGATTCATCGGCGCGTTTACTGGAGTCTTCGATGCGGATTGCGGTCATCGGGTCAGGGTATGTCGGGCTAGTCACGGGCGTGTGCTTTGCGGAGTTGGGCCACGATGTTGCGCTCTTCGACAACGATCCACAGAAGCAGGCGGTGCTGCAGGACGGGCGCTCCCCGATCCATGAGAAGTTTGTACCCGAGTTGCTCGAACGGCATCGCGGCAAAAAGCTTCGGCTCTTGGAATCGCTGGCCGAGTCGGTAGGGCACGCGGAGGCAATCTTCATCGCCGTCGGCACCCCTCCCACCGTAAACGGCGAAGCCGATCTTTCGTATGTCGAGTCGGTGGCCCGCGAGATTGCCGCCAACATCAAGGACTACAAGATCGTGATCGGCAAGAGCACGGTCCCGGTTTACACCAGTGAATGGGTCCGCCGGGTGATGCTGCTCAACGGCGCGCCGGCGCACCTGTTTGACGTGGCCTCCAACCCCGAGTTCCTGCGCGAAGGAACGGCCGTCACAGACTTTCTTTATGCCGAGCGCATCGTAATCGGCACCGACACCCCGGCCTGTGCGGAGCGCCTGCGCCGGATTTACGAGCCGCTGCTGGACGGCAGTTACGTTCGCCGTGCCGACGCAATTCCCGCGCCCCCGGGCGTCAGCGGAGCTCCATTGCTGATTGCCACCACCGCCAAGAGCGCCGAGCTGATCAAGTACGCGTCGAACGCTTTTCTGGCGATGAAGATCAGCTTCATCAACGCTGTCGCGACATTGTGCGAGTCTGTGGGCGCCGATGTGGACCAGGTGCGCGAGGGCATCGGCTCGGACTCTCGCATCGGACGCCGCTTCCTGAATCCCGGCCTGGGCTACGGGGGCTCCTGCTTCCCCAAGGACCTCTCCGCGTATCGGGCTGTGGCCCGCGAATGCGGCTATGACTTCCGCCTGCTCGAGGAAGTCATGCGTATCAACAACGAGCAGCGTGAACGCTTCCTTCGCAAGGTGCGCGCCGCGCTATGGACGCTAAAGGGCAAGACACTAGGCGTGCTGGGCCTGGCGTTCAAAGGTGGAACCGACGACGTTCGCGAGTCGCCGGCCATTGCCGTCGTGCGCTCGCTCATTCAGGAAGGCTGCAAGATCCAGTCGTACGATCCGGCAGCGACGGAAAATGCCCGCGAACTGTTGGGCGAGGAGGGCATTCGATATGTCGGCTCCGCACTGGAGGCCGCCAATGGCGCCCATGCCCTGCTGGTGCTCACCGATTGGGAAGAGTTTCGCAGCATCGATCTGGCGCTCCTGCGCGGCGCTTTGCGTTACCCCATCGTGATCGATGGCCGCAATATGTTCCGCCCCGATGACATGGCAACCCACGGTTTCCTCTACACCAGCGTGGGGCGTCCCGATGTGAAACGCGAATACAGCGAAGTCCGTCCGGCTTCGTCAATCTCGGAAAAAGAGAGCCAACGCAGCGCAACCGCCGCTGTGAAAGTGACGTAAAGCAGGCGTCAGAGATCAGGGGTCCGGGCCGGCGCGTGATGTTCGCCCGTCATTTCCGAATCCTGACCTCTGCCCGCGGTCGTCTCGGTGCTAGCCCCTAATCCCTGGCCCCTGGCCCTGTTGCTTGTTCACTGTCACCTGATCCCTGCCCCTGTTTCCTGCCCGCTCCAGCATCACCGTAGTGCCGTCTTCATAATCCACTTTCCATCCGCTGTTGTGCATCAGCAGATAGGACACTGGGCTGTCCTCTTTGTACAGCACGTAACGGATGTTGTATTTGTCCAGCACCTCCAACGTGTTCTTGCCACCCATGGCATCGAGGTAGTCGGCGAAGACGCCGTTGTATTCGAAGATGTCGATGCGCGAATCGATGAACACCGGAATATCCCGGACATTCCAGATCAAATAGCCACCCCATAGACAGTCATTAAAGACACGCCCCTGGGGATGAAGCTGCTGCAAGTAACTCAGCGCCTTGACGGGATATCCGCGCACGGTATCGCGCAGCAGGTATTGGGGCGTGGGGAATCGCCAGGCACATCCGAGGACAATGGCAGCAATGAGTACCGCGTTCAGGCCGACCTTGTCGATCTCGCGCCGATAAGGCGGGATGAAGTTCAGCTCCCGGGCGAGCATGGGTGTCACCATGATGGCGGCGAGAAACAAGAAGCGGCTGTAGGTCACCGCGGCATAAAAACCGAGCAAAGCGAATGCAAGCTCATGCAAACTCCAGCGGCGCTTGCGCACCAGCGCCAGAACGACGGTGCCGGCGAGCATGCCGAACAGGATCTTGCCGCGCACGCCGTGGAAGTCCAGGCTCATCCACTCGTCCACATGGTTGACGTTGAGCTTCTGCTGGAAGGCAAAATTGAAAGGATAGAACACCAGGTGATAGGTGTAGGGATTGAGGAACAGGGCGGCGGCACTAAGACTGCCAACCCATGCCAGCTTGCGCATTTGCGCAGGCGCCCATCGCGTGGCCTCCAGCCTTCCCCAGGCGCCTTGGACCAGACCCGAAACGCAGAAAATGCCGAGGAGCACCATGCCGATCAGCCATGAGCCATGCAGGTTGGACCAAAGCGCAAACAGCGGCGGCAGCAGCCAGCTCCAGTCTTTGCCGCGCTTGAATTGCGCAAGTATATAAAGCTCGGCCACGAGGCACATCCAACCCGCCAGCAGAGTACGCGGTCCGAAGGACACCGTGGCCAGCCACACCGCCAGCCATGAGGCGCAAAATGCCGCCTTCACATTTCTCGACTCGAGATATGCAAGCGCGAAGACGCCGAGAAGAATAAGTTCTACCTCGCTCAGCATTACCAGGTAGATCCCGCGAATGCCGAACCACTGCCAGGCGAAGTAGTAAGGCAGCTCCCCCAGCCACGCTTCATTGATCCAGCGCGCACCTGTCGCCGTGAAGGAATACAGGTCTCGATGCACCACCGAATGCGTCTGCACGAAGACCTCAGCATTGCGCAGGTGCCACCAGATGTCGGGATCGGCGATGCTGCCGCTATCGAAGACGAAGATCGAGGCCGCCAAGCTCAGAGCAAGCACCACCGGAAACGAACAGATCCTTTTCCACAAGGCAAGCCGCGCCGGGGCAGCGGGTACAGGGAGGGTCAACGGAATCGGATCCAGAATCGCGGTCGGAGCCAATTGGGTATTCACAATTCGGCTATCGGCAACCGATGAGCAGGGATGGGTGGAATGAACCCAAGCTCGAGCTCGCTTACCTTGCGATTCGGCCCATTTTGGCAGCCGTTCCGAACGGGAAATGTCACTGCTGGCTTTCGAAGAGCGGGTATCGAAGTGGCACCCGCTTGCCGATAGCATTTCATAGGAGAAGTTCGCCGCAGATGCCTCATCGCCGGTTTTCAGCACGAACAGTCGACCCGAGCACTCGCGGATCGAGCATGATCGAGACCGCACTGGTTCTGCCAGTGCTGGTGCTCATGCTCTGTTTCGCCGTCGATATCGGCTACTTCTTTATTGTCGCCGCGAACCTGGTCTCGGCAGCGCGCACTTCGGTCTTGTATTCCGGTCAGGGATACGATTCGCCGGCGCAGCAACTGCCGTCGGCCGGCACGGGCGGCTCACTTGCCGACACAGCCG
>DASRGM010000110.1:0-5568 GCA_035651035.1 Terriglobales bacterium | reverse complement strand
ATAATCACCGCGATAATGGCATACTCGATCAAATCCTGACCGCCTTCTTCCTCGTGCAGGGTCTTCAGCAGACGCATCATTGCCGTCTCCTCTCCGGGTCATTTTCCTTCGTCGTGCGGTACAGATTGCGTCTGGCCTCTGGTCGGCGTCTGACGCACCACCAATTTGCGGCTCTAAATTGGTTGGCAAGTGCCGGATTGTTTGCCACAACCTGGCGAAATTTCATCGCAGGTTATACCACTTCAGTGCCGAAGGCAAGAAAAGACGGGCCACTTCAACATAAATCGTAAGGTAACGAATCATTGGTAACCAAGCGCAGGTTACCCATGACTTAGGAGACTGAGGTCAGATCGGCTGGGGTTGTGAAGGCCGGGTTGAGGCGCGCCGCTTTGAGCGAATGTGGGTGCCCCCACGAAACTACTGCTTGAAGACGACCATTGCGAGCGGAGGCAGGTCCAGCAGCAGCGAGTCGGGAAAGCCGTGGCAGGCAATCGTGTCCGTCCTGCAGCCGCCGAAATTGCCTTCGTCGGTGCCTCCATAGATTTCGGCATTGCTGTTCAGAATTTCCTGCCAATAGCCCGGGTGCGGCACGCCCACGCGATAGCCGCGCCGCGGCACGGGCGTGAAGTTGCACGCGATGACCAGGGGGCTGCTGCCATCCTTGCGCAGGCGCATGTAGGTCAGCACGCTGTGGTCAGAGTCGTCGGCATCGATCCAGCGCCAGCCCTCGGGATGGAAGTCGGTCTCGTAGAGCGAGGGCTGATTGCGATAGAAGGCGTTCAGGTCGCGCACCCAGCGCTGCACGCCCTGATGATGCGGCCAGCCGAGGGAGTGCCAGTCGACGCTGGCGTCGTGGTTCCACTCGCTCCACTGCGCGATCTCGTCGCCCATAAAGAGCAGCTTTTTGGCCGGCTGGGTGAACATGTAGCCGAACAGCAGCCGCAGGTTGGCGTACTTCTGCCAGTCGTCGCCCGCCATCTTGGCGAACAACGAACCCTTGCCGTAGACCACCTCATCGTGCGAGAGCGGCAGCACGAAGTTTTCCGTGAACGCATACAGCCCGCGAAAGGTCAGTTTGTTGTGGTGATACTTGCGATGAATCGGGTTCTTCGTCATGTAGAGCAGGGTGTCGTGCATCCAGCCCATGTCCCACTTCATGCCGAAGCCGAGGCCGCCAAGATAGGTGGGGCGCGACACCAGGGGCCACGCGGTTGACTCTTCCGCGATGGTCTGGACATCGGGGAATTCCTGATAGCACTCGCGATTCACGGCCTGCAGGAAGGAGACGGCGCCCAGGTTTTCGCGCCCGCCAAACTGGTTAGGCACCCACTCTCCCTGCTTGCGCGAGTAGTCGAGGTAGAGCATCGAAGCGACCGCGTCCACGCGGAGGCCGTCAATGTGATAGCGATCGAGCCAGAAGATGGCATTGCTGACGAGGAACGCGCGCACCTCGTTGCGGTCGTAATTGAAGATGGAAGACTTCCACTCCGGATGAAAGCCCTTGCGCGGATCGGCATGTTCGTAGAGATGGGTGCCGTCGAAGTAGCCCAGGCCGTGCTCGTCGTTGGGAAAGTGCGAGGGCACCCAGTCGAGAAGGACCCCGATGCCGCGCTGGTGCAGGTAATCGACCACATACATGAAATCCTGCGGCGTGCCGAAGCGCGCACTGGGCGCGAAATAGCCGGTGATCTGATAGCCCCAGGAGCCGAAGAAGGGATGCTCCATCACGGGCATAAATTCCACGTGGGTAAAACCCATGTCGCAGACGTAGTCGGCCAGCTTGACCGCCAGCTCGCGATAGGTGAGCGAGCGGTTGCCTTCTTCCGGCACGCGCATCCAGGAACCGAGGTGGACCTCGTAGATTGAGATTGGTGCCTCGGAGTTGTTGCGCTCGTGGCGGGATCGCATCCAGTCCTGATCGTTCCACTCGTACCAGGTGTCCCACACAATGGAGGCGGTGCGCGGCGGCGCCTCGTTGTAGAAGCCAAAGGGATCGGCTTTGTCGACTGTATACGTGTGGTAGCGCGAGCGGATGTGGTACTTGTAGACCGCGCCTCGTCCGAGCTCGGGGATGAAAGCCTCCCACACGCCGGAGGTTTCGCGCGGGTTCATGGGATGGGCGTCGGAGTTCCAGCCGTTAAAGTCCCCGACGACGGAGACACGTTCGGCGTTAGGCGCCCACAGAGCGAAGTAGGTCCCGCGCCGGCCGTCAACCTCGGTGAGGTGCGCGCCGAATTTCTCGAACAGGCGAACGTGTTTGCCTTCGTTGAATAAATGCAGGTCGAAGGGCGTGAGCAGGCTTTTTTCCTGGGTGGCGACAGGGGCCATCAGTTGGATCTCCTCCTGCGTTGGATGAGGCATCGCGGGATCGCGATGTGGGACAAGAGTTAGTTTAGAGGAAGAAAGGCGGAGGGGGCGAGAAGGGCGACAGCGCCTGATTCGGTGGAGCGCGAGGCGCTGCGACATTGGCAACGCATTTGCTATTGGACGACAGCTTGGGGCACAGTGCGCCGCCGCGTTGGTGAGGCGCAGGTTTCCGTGCACACAAATACCAGTTTGCGCAGTCTAATAGCAGAACCGCGAGGGTGCCTTCACGCGGAGGTGAGACCAGCGCAATGCCATATGAAACGCAGGAAGGGCAGAAGTCTTCTCATGCGAAGATAATGGTCGAAGCCGTACCGCAGACCCCAGCGATGGACACATCGACCTTCCGGCGCGTATTCAAGGCCTTTCAATATCGCGATTTTCGGCTGATGTGGGTGGGCGCCTGCGCCTCCAGTATCGGCACCTGGATGCAGATCGTGGCCCAGGGCTGGCTTATCTACCGCCTCACTCATTCCCCGTTTCTACTCGCTCTGGACCAGTTTCTCGGCGGGATCCCCATTTTTCTGTTCACGCTGATCGGCGGCGTGGTTGCCGACCGCATCGAGCGGCGCAAGATTTTACTCATCTCGCAGTATGTGCAGATGGCCAGCGCCGCCACGTTGACCGTGCTGGTTGCGACCGGGACGGTGCATGTCTGGCACATCCTGTGCCTGTCGTTCGTCTCGGGATTCGCCCAGGCCTTCGGCGGGCCGGCCTATTCGGCGCTGATTCCCACGCTCGTGGACCGCGAAGACATGCCGAACGCGATCGCGTTGAACTCGATCCAATTCAATCTCGCGGTCACGGTTGGGCCGGCGCTGGCCGGGCAGACGCTCGCCAAGCTGGGCGAGACCTGGTGCTTCGGGCTAAACGCCGTGTCGTTTCTCGCGCCCATAGTTTCGCTGCTGATGATTCGCGCGCCCTTCCTGCCGCCGCCGGTGACCGAATCGATCCTGGCCAGCCTGAAGCAGGGCATCAAGTTTGTGCGCAGGCAGGGCTCGATGGAGGCGCTGATCGTGCTTGCCTTCTGCATGACTGCGCTGGCCATGCCCATGCGCACCTACATGCCGGTGTTCGTCAAAGACATCTTCCGCCGCGGTCCGGAAACTTACGGCAATTTGCTCTCGTTCATGGGCATCGGCTCGATCTGCGGGTCGCTCGGCGTTGCCGGCCTGGGCAACATGCGCAACAAGGGCAAGTTTGCCATCACCACGCTGATGTGCCTGGGCGCGGCGATCGCGGTCTTCGCGCTTTCGAAATCGTTGCCGCTGAGCTACACCATGCTGGTGATTGTCGGCGCCTCGATGATGGCGGTGTTTGCCACCGTGACCTCGCTGGTGCAGTTGATCACCACCAACGAGATGCGGGGGCGCGTGATGAGCGTCTACAACTGCGCCTTCCGCGGCGGCATGCCGATGGGGAACCTGTTATCGGGATGGCTGGTGCCCATCTTTCGCGCGCCCACCGTGCTCAGCGTCAACGGGCTGTTGCTGGTTTTGATGGCGGTGTACTTTCTGACCATCCAGCGACGCGTGGCCGCGTTGTGATCGTCGTCGGGAGTGTTCCGGGAATGCGTCGTTAAGGCGCGAGCTGGTCGCTACGGCGCGATCTGATCCTAGGGCGCAATCTTAAAGACCACGCCATTGCCGTAGGCGCCTCCGGTGGAGGCAGTGCCGTACACGTTGCCATGCGCGTCGAGGGCGAGTGTCCCAAAGGGCATCCCACCGTCGGTGCCACCGGTGAAGTTATGTAGTGTGGTGTAGCTCCAGACTCCATTCGACGAACTCAGCTCGAATACTGAGCCCTGCTGGTCCGGGCCATCGTCTGAAGTGGTCCCGTAAAAGTTGCCGGCCCCGTCCGGGATCAACGTGCGGTAAGTGCCATCGAGCGCAGGTCCATTGAAGTCGAAGAGCGCAGAAAAATTCCAGCTTCCTCCCAGCGAGGGCGCGAGTTGGAACAATGCGCCACCATTTTGTGCCCCGCCCGCCTGGGTGACGCCCACGAGCGCCCCTGACGGAAGCAGCGCGAGATTGCTGCCCGGATCAATCCCGCCGGAAGGGTCCTGGAAAGCGTAGAGAACGCTTTCGGTCCACCCTGAGCCGGAGGGCTGCAGTTCGTAGATCGTGCCAGAATTGCCAGGGCCTCCGGCGAACGTTGTACCGTACAGGTTGCCTGCCGCGTCCATCAGCACCCCGCCCAGAGGCGCGCTGCCGTCGGGAGAACCGGCGAAGCTGTAGAGCACCGCCTCTCGCCAAAGTTCGCCGCTGGGGCTCAGGCGGTAGACCGTGCCCTGCAGGCTCGCGCCGCCGTTACGAGTGGTGCCGTAGAGATTGCCTTCGCCATCGAACAGCAAATCGCCGTAGCCGGGATCGCTGCCGTCATGGTAGCCGAAGCGATAGAGTACGGTTTCGTCCCAGGGATCCAGGCTAGCGCGAGCTTTGGGCGCGATACGGAAAGCGGTTCCGCAGCCGTACCGTTGCGGGCAGCCGTTGCCGTTGCCGCCGGAAAATGTGGTGCCGTAAAGAGCGCGGTCGGGGCCAATCACCACCCGGGCAACGGGAGTGCTGCCATCGCCCTCCCGATCGCCGCGGAAGGTGTAGAGCAGATCGAACCTCCATCCCGATGGCACCTGCGCCAGGCGATACACATTGCCGAAGCCCCTGCGCCCTCCGCTGGAGGCTGTGCCGCAGAGACTGCCGGCCGCGTCAATTGTCACCCCGGCAATGGGAGTTGCTCCATCGCTTCCGCCGGTGAAGTCGTGAATTACGGCATACGTCTGCGCATCGGCCTGAGCGGAAATCAGGAAGAGCCCAAAGAGAGCGGTAGTAATTAGTATCCGGAGGTAGTTCGGCAAAGAAGTGAACGCCGGTAGCTTTCGTTCCCGCATCGCAGTTGGGCGAAGTATATACCCGCGCGGCGCGGGGAGACTCCGGCGCTGCTCATCCGTTAATATAGAAGCAGTCCCTGCGTATTCCGCCGGTCGCCGCACCGGCGCAAAAGGAAGCTCCGGAATGAAGTGTTTTTCTCGCCTGCAGATTGTCTCGGCCGCCATTTTGCTGCTGGTTAGCAGCCTTGCCTGGGGCACCGACGTCTCCATGCTGAAGCCGCCGAAGGGGTCGAAGGTGGCAATCATCGTTTTTGAGGATCTTGAGTGCCCGCAGTGCGCCAAGGCCTCGCCCATGCTCCACGAGGCGGCAAAGAAAT